>JAECRW010000082.1 GCA_016294985.1 Candidatus Sifarchaeum marinoarchaea
TTTCATCCACGTCAATTGCCCATCCTTCAATTTTCTCTTCCCAGCTGGTCACTTCCACATAGGAGTCTATAGCTACATCAGCATCTGCTCCAATTCCGAGATGTCCTTTATTCTTTAAGCCTAATAATCTTGCAGCGGCAGCTCGCGTCATTATTGCAATTTCATTGAAGGTCAATTCTCTATCGATATCACTTAAAGTGCTGGCACTTGTTGCCTTTTTATGCGAAGTCTTTAATAGGTAGTCACGCGCTTTTTTGCTCATAAGCCAAGAGATAACTCCAGGATACGTAGTAAATGGACCTCCATTAGGATGGTCAGTTGTTAGAACTACTCGCCATGGATTTTCAAGAAGTAATGCGTATTCGAGGCCAATCGTAAACTGGATGGCATTCACCGGATTCTTTCTGGAATAATTAAAAGGCACCACACCTGAACCGCATTCCAATTCAACGTCACCATTCAACCACTTGTTGTGCGTTAATTTATACAGGCGATATTCCATAGGTCCATCGGCGGTCATTGTAGTGGTATCACCGAAGATGATCTGACCGAGATCAAAACTTACGTGAGCGTTTTTGTTCAGATAATCAGCGACATCGGCTGCAGCTGATCTGAAGTCTTTCCAACCTTTTCCACCATAAGAGTGAAATTGAAGATGTGTCATATGAAGAACTTCGGTACGTCCTCCATTTCCACTTCCCGATACTTTAATACCCTTTAACGCTTCCATTGTCTCTATTGTCACATCAAAGTTACCCGGTTGCCCAAGTTTTACAGTGTGGAGATGGATTGGATGAGGAAGTCCTAATTTTTCATTTGCTTTCGCTAAATATTGGATGATTTGTCTTGGAGTAACATTGAAACTAGGAACTGGATCATCTAAGGCGCCAACATTTTTGCCCCAAGACCATGCTTCGCTACCACCAGGATTGACGATTTTTACTGCGTAGCCCTTTGTTGCTTTGAGCATCCAGGCAATAAACGCTGAGAGCATATCAAGATCATCGTTTGCAATACATTCTAAGACATACCAGTTGTTTCCAAAAAGAGGGAAACACGCTTTATCAATTATTGGGGTGTCTCTCAACTCTTCGTGGGTATGTCTAGCCTTCAGCGGTGGGACTGCAGGTTCTATTACTGTTGTATAACCCATATTTGCATATCGATAGCCAGCCGTGAATGTCGACGGGACGGAATGCCCCACACCAGCACGAGTCGTTGCTGTACGTGCATAAACCTCGTATCGATGGTCTTCGGGTCTAAAGAGACGCCCTCCGTTTACTTTGCTGCCTGCAATATGCGCATGAAGGTCAACGCCGCCAGGCATAACAATCATTTTTGATGCGTCTATGACTTTGGCGTTAGAGCCAGCCTTTTCCACGATTTTTCCGTCTTTGATAGCGATATCCATTTTTTCGCCATCAATATTGTTTTTTGGGTCAAAAACTGTTCCATTTTTGATTAATAGATTTGCCATGTTACCACTTCTCAATTCTGATAAATTATATTGGGATAAGATTGATTTCGAGTATACGATCTTAGCCTATTCTTTTAATTTTTCCATTATGTCAGATTTTGAACGTCAATTTTAAACTATTCAGCACGAGCAGAAATTACCTGCTCTAATGTTTCTGGATCACCATATCTGATAGCTTGAACAGGGCATTCTGAAACACAGATTCCACAGCCTCTACAAAGGCTCTCATGTACCTGAGCTTTTCTTGTCTTAAGAGGGATGTCAGCCACCTCTGCCACAGGTAACTCTAGTTCTACTACCTGTAGACTAATAGCATAGAAGGGACATGCTTCTCTACAATATCCGCAACCAATGCAGTATTCTGTTTCAACGAATGCTTTAGGTGTCCATAATTCCGGTGGCGCAAATTGCGAAACAATTTTTGATACGACAGCATTGACATCTGTCATTGCAGCCATAATGCTTTCCTGTTGCAGATCAGCGCCTATTACAAAGATTCCAGGCTTTTTTGTTTCAAGGGGTTCTGATTTCGATTTCTTAACGAAAAACCCTTTTTTATTCAGTTTTAAACCTAAAACGGAAGCCAATTGGGTCATATCTTCAGAGGGAAGCAACTTATCAAAGAGAACAGCAGTATTAACTTTTATTTCATTAGTTTCTTTTGTTTTATCTTTGTATTGGATGACCAAATCTTTACTGTCTGGATCTTCTTCTACTGCAGAAATGCTTCCATCAATATAACTGACACCGTCTTCTATTGATCTTTGAATGAATTTAGTAAACACCTCATCTTCTAAAGTTCCATTCATAATAACAAAGCATTCGATATTAGGATTTTTTTCTTTGACACGAATAGCCTGTTTTATTGCACCCGCTTTTTGTGATGTTGATGAGTCTAAGGTAATGAATGCAATACTTTCAGGAGTCTGTCTGTCAGAGATTCTAACTATTTGCCCCTCAGTAGGTCCATTTGGTGTTAGAATTCTTTCAAATTCTAAAGCCGTTAGTACGTTTTCAAAATCATAACCAAACTTTGAGAGAATAGAGTCATCATGCCGTGACACACCAGTTGCGATGACTATTGCATTAACATCGACTTGAATCTCAACTGGCTTCTGATCAAAGTCAATAGCACCTTTTGGACAGAGTATTTGGCAGCTTTTACACATTTTATTGGCATTGAAGTATAAACAAATGTCTTTGTCGATCACATAGGTTTTTGGAACTGCTTGAGTAAAGGGTGTATAAGCAGCTTTTCTTCTTCCAAGACCAACATTAAAATCATTATCTACAGTTACCATGGGACAAACAGTAGCGCATGTGTCACAAGCGTCACATTTTGCTCCTTCAACAAAGCGAGGGTGCTTTAAAATAGTTATCTTAAAGTTGCCTGCGGATCCTGTGACATTTGTTACCTCAGAATATGTAAGAAGTTCGATATTTGGATTTTCTAATAGATCACCAAAAAGAGGAGTGAGGTAATAAAGTGAGTCTTCCATTGTTGGATACAGTTTATCAAGTTGTGTCACCCCGCCTCCAACATTAGGGCGTTTTTCAACGAGGTAGGTTTTAAAACCTAATTTTGCAAGATCCAATGATGACTGGATACCTGCAATTCCACCACCAATTACCAAGACCGCATTATTTGACTCGTTGAGACGGTTAGCCATATATGAGCCTCCTAATCAGATACCTAAAGCTTTTGCAACTAGAGTTACAAAGTCCATTACTTCAATTTTTGTGAAATCTAAAGGGTTGTCCTCGCCCTTTTCACATCTAAGGCAGTTAAAATGCATCTCACACTTGGGGCATGTGTTCACTAATATTTGTGCTCCTGTGTTCTGTGCATCAGTTAATCGGTCTATCCTTATTGCCTTTGCGTAATCGTCACAGTTAAGCCAAGAACTGACACCACAACAGAGCGCTTTTTCTTTACTCTTCTTCATCTCTTGGAAGGTAAGACCTGGGATGTTCTCCATCACTTTCCTTGGGGCATCGTAGATACCCATGTGCCTTCCGAGACGACATGGGTCGTGATAAGTTACCACTCTGTTGAAATGTCTTGGGAATTCTAATTTTCCTTCATCAATTTTGTTTGCAAGAAACTCAGAGAGATGTATGACCTCAAAATCGAAATCTGACACATAATTCGGATAATCTACTGCTAATGTGCGATAACATTCTGCACAAGTAGTTACAATACGCTTTACATTCGCTTTCTTAAAGGCAGCTGTATTGTACTCTGCCAATTTTAGAAAAGTTTCTTCATCGCCTGACCATAAAACGTCATGTCCACAGCATTTCTCGTCCTCAACGACTACAGGGATTTCTCCCAATTCGTTGAGGATTCTGACAGCGTCTGGTGAAATTGAACCATAATTAGTACCCATGTCATCAAAGTAAGAGTTCAAATCAAAAAACTCTAAACAACCAACAAAGAGAGCAGTTTCTCCTTCCTTACTGATTTTGGCATCCTCTGGCCAGTTAAGCAATTTGTTTGGCGTGATTTCAGGATTTGCCATCAATCTTGTTGCAGTTTTGAAAACTTCGTGATGTGTTTCTCTGAAGTTTAAATAGCCCTCACGCACCGCATTGGTTCGTACTGTTCTAATGAATTCAGCAAAATTAATTGCCATTGGACACTCAGGAACTGTGCATTCGTTGCACGTTAGGCATCGCCAAATATCTTTAGACTTTGCTACATCCTCTGTGTCGCCTGAAAGGATTTCTTGGATCAGGACTCTAGGTGATTTCATAACATGCCCGAGTGGACATTTACCTGAACATTTTCCACATTGATAACAGTAATCAACTATGTCTTCAGCCGTCATGCTTTTCTGCAATTTACACCCTCATAAGCGATGATTGTTTATCGAGTATTCTGAATCAAATAATTATCATTCAGCACTACTTGCTGCTTTCATTCCCTTCCAAGATCTTGGAGGAATTTCCTCTACATTGTGACCAGGCTTGTGGCCAGGCCAGAGTTCTTTTGAATCTTCTACTAATTTCTTTGATATAATACAAAGTGGGATTGACTTGGGGCACACTTCCGAACATTTTCCACACGCGACACATGTGTCGCCAATATGTGATAGCCGAGTTAGATTAATCATAATAGGATCTAATTCCTTTCTTCTTCGTATAACATTACAGTCTTTACAATAACATATTGGGCACGCACGGATACACATCATACAACTTGTGCATTGCTCAAAGTTACTGATCACATATTCGAAACGCTCTTCATCCGTCATTTCATCTAGTTTTGCGAATTCGGACTCTTGTACTTCAAGCGCTGTTTGTTCTAATGAAGTAATGTAATCTTTGAGTTGTTGAACATCCTCATCAGAAAGTTTTTCTGCTTCTATTACTTCAGTTGCTGCTTTTTCTAATACTTCTTGACCCTCAGCAGAACGAACTTCAAAAATCTCTTCATTTCCTTCTAGAGGATGATCAATCCAGAATGTTAAATCAGCAACATTTTCTTTTGGAACCTTCTCAGGGCATTGATTACAGTAACTTCTGATATCAATTTCTTCGCCTAATTTGAAACTTTGTGTCGTTCCATCATTAAGTTCTAATATAAGAGTTCCATCATTTATTTTCTCATTAACTACACTTTCAAGGTCGATTTCAGCTTTTTTAAGCACTTTTTTAAGGAGCTTAGTGTCTATTCGACCTATACATTCGAGTCCAATAACAAAGAGATTATCAATTGAAACTTGTTCGCGTTTTGCCAGTTCTATGAAAGCTCTAATATCGCAGGGTCTGGCAATTACCCCTATTTTTTTGTCTTTCGTCCCATTGAGTTTAGAGGCAACATATTTAGAAACAGAATCAATGTTAGGTAAATTATAAGCAATAAATTGAGAAAGAGAAATATCAAAAATTTCTTTCGGTTCTTCTACAAGAACGGGTTTTAAAGTAAAGTGATCCTTTCGTTCCTGAAATGATAAAAAGGTGTCTACTATTTGATTTTTTAACATAAAACTCATTATCGCCTGAATTGCACCATTCCCAAAACGAATATCAAGGGACATAAGGTCTTCAAGACCTTCTTTTGGTCTTACAGCGAAGAATTCTCCGATTTCCATTTGAATGTAAACTCTCCTGAAATAATTGATAGGTCTGCCGCTCCCCTCGCAGGGGCGTTAACTCATGGCTTAAGTTTCCCCATGAGTATCATTCTTTCGCAGCAGGTCGGTTTTTTAGTGGATTAGGTCCTAATTTTTCAATTTCGTTTGTCACTTCTATCGCCATCTTTGCAAATCGTTCCCCTTCAGCAGCGGAACACCATCTCATTTGAATGCGGCGTTCGTCTAAACCAATTAATTTAGCCAAGTTTTTCAGATAGTTAATCTGCTTTTCAGCAACGATGTTGCCGATTTCGTAGTCACACTCTCCAGGATATCATCCGACAATTAATACAGCGTCTGCGCCTTTCCGTAATGCCCTGATAATAAGATCAGGAGATACTCGTCCAGCACAGGGAATCCGTATCGGTTTAACTGTTGCAGGGTATTGTATTCTTGCGACTCCCGCTATATCTGCGGCTCCATACCCTCATTTCCAGCAAACGAAGGCTACTATCTGAGGTATGAATTCTTTTGCCTCAACCTTTTGTTCCTGAACCATTGTTCTAACCTCCTGCTTCTTCCTCCGCGGCGACTTTTTCTGTTACAACTTCCTCTGACAATAATGCATCAATATATGCTTCTAATTGCTCATCTCTGTAGTATCTAAGCGTTATAGCATTAGATAGACAGACTGAACTGCAAGTACCACAGCCTCTACATCTAACTTCATTTACTTTCGCAATACCAGATTCATCCATAGTTATAGCGTCGTACGGACATGAAAGAACACAAAGCACGCAGCCAGAGCAACGTTCATCGTCTACAATCGCTTTGATTAACTCCATCTCGTATTTACGCGTGATCAGCGGTCCACTTGCCGCAGCTGCAGCTCCCTTCGCAGATGCGACCGTCTCAGCAACAGATTTTGGTCCTTGGCAAGCCCCAGCTAAATATATACCTGGGACTTTAGTGTCAACCGGCGATAAACGGCTATGGAATTCCTTGATAAAGCCATCTGGACTTCTCTCAAGTTTCAAGAGATTGGCAATGTCCACCGTACCATCTCCGGGTACCATAGCGGCAGAAAGGATAACTAAATCTGCCTCGATCGTCTTAATCTGATTCGATAAAGTGTCTTCAACTGTTAGAATTAGATTCTTTGTTTCTGGATCTTCTGCTACCTCTGAAACGTTGCCTCGCAAATACTTGATTTTATGCTTTCTAGACCGTGTATAGTACTCCTCTAG
>JAECRW010000258.1 GCA_016294985.1 Candidatus Sifarchaeum marinoarchaea
CTGCAATAAACAAGACTTTCCATGAAATAAATAGGCCCTCAAAAACAAACCTGCATGTAAATATGATTATTGACGCCTTAAAGCAGTTAGCTGAACAGGTAAATCAGTTAACTTTGCAAATTCTATTATTTGAATCAGAGACAGAGGAATTCAGTACAAATACTAGCCAGGACGAGCTTTCAGCTCTTAGTGATGCAGTTTGCAGAATCAAACCTAAAGAAGTTCAAATATACACTCTTTCAAGAGCAGGTGCCGTTGATTGGATAGAACCTGCAGACTCTGACAAATTAAAGGAACTAAAACGTCTAATTGATATGAAATGTAGTAAGCAAGTAATGGCAAAAATATACTAATGGGTCACTAAAGAAGTTGTTCAATTCTCTGTAAGCGGTTTTAGGTTTTCCAATGTATTTACATATTTAGGATCTATTTCCCCAGCTTTTTGATAACACTCAATGGCGTTATCAAATTCTCCTAACTCTATATAATCAGCAGCCATGTTGGTGAATCCTGGTACAAATTCAGGGTTGATTTTCACAGCTGTTTGATAGCAATTAATAGCCTTTTTGTACTTGCCTAATTTGTCATAAACACATCCCATATTGTACCATATTACTTCATCCTTAGGGTTGATGTCCACTGCTTTCTTATAGCCATTAATTGATTGACTAAACTGACCTAATTCTCTGT
Organism: Candidatus Sifarchaeum marinoarchaea; assembly: GCA_016294985.1. GTDB lineage: Archaea > Asgardarchaeota > Sifarchaeia > Borrarchaeales > Borrarchaeaceae > Borrarchaeum > Borrarchaeum marinoarchaea. Next base: position 691 of record JAECRW010000258.1, read on the forward strand.
AAGCTTCTCCAATGTTAATCCATGCATCTTCGAGCTCAGGATCTATTTTTAAAGCTTCCTTATAAGATTTAATAGCATTACCAAGATCATTTAGTCTTTCGTAGGCAACACCCATATTATACCACGTAGCTGAATCCTGAGGATTGAACTCTAATGAATTCTGGTAGCATTTAAAAGCCATTTTGTACTTTCCTAACTCCGCGAAAGATGCTCCCATAAGTTTCCATGCAGTTGCTGATTTAGGGTCAAATTCTACTACCATTTGCAAAGTTTCAATAACTTTGGTGTAATCTTTTTGTACAAAGTATGCTTTTCCTTTTTCAAGATAATCGTCTAAAGACATGACAATAACCATGATTAAAATCAATATTCAAACATGTATGCTAGATCACCTAAATAAACTTTAATGATTTAATTTTGAAGATCTAAGATCAACGATAGCCCTTTCATCTAAAAAAATATGTGATGTGTGTAATATTTAATTAAGTAAATTGACAAATAAGGAATGAATGATTTTCTAAGAATAGAATAATTAACAAACCAAAAAATAAGCGTAAATAATTATTCTAAGGTTTAAAAAAAGTAATTATTTAATTTTTAACTCATTATATCTGAAACAATCAACTGTATGATCATTAACCATACCAACTGCCTGCATAAACGCATAGATTATTGTTGGGCCAACAAATTTAAAGCCACGTTTCTTCAAATCTTTACTAATCTTCTCAGAAAGTTCAGTTTTTGCTGGAATCTCCTCTAAAGATTTGTAAGCATTTTTAATCGGCTTGTTATTAACAAATCCCCATATGTAGTTATCGAACGAACCAAATTCTTTTTGTATTTCCAAAAAAGCCTTAGCGTTTGTGACAGCGGATTGAATCTTGCGCTTATTTCGCACAATGCCTTTTTCTTGAAGTAATTCTTCCACCTTTTTCTCATCGTATTGTGTAACTTTGTTGTAATCGAA
>JAECRW010000259.1 GCA_016294985.1 Candidatus Sifarchaeum marinoarchaea
CTCGTCTTCGTGGGTTTCATAACAATGTTTGGAGTGCCCTTTGGATTGGGACCAGATTCGAAACCGGAAGTTGAGTTGCTGAACGAGCTCAAGAACATAGAGATGCGACTAGATAAACTCACTGAAATGGTTGAGGAGATAAAAAAAGAGATTGAGGCGTAATCTCTCTCTTTCAAAAGAATTAGTAAAGGGATCGCCTATGGATGGACTATGTGCGTAAAGAGAATATTGAGTCCAATGAGTGGTGTCAGTGAAAGCGATAGAGGCACGAAATATAACCAAAATATACAAACCCTCACCCGTAGCGAATAAAGACATATGCATCTCAGTCGAAAAAGGCGAGATTTTTGGCTTTCTGGGATCTAACGGGGCAGGAAAAACAACCTTTATTAGACAAATTACAACTGAGCTACTTCCTACAAGTGGCGAGATCTTCGTAGAAGGATTCAACGTTGTCTCTGAACCAGAGAAGGTGCGCCCGTTAATTGGAGTAGCTCCCCAAGAGTACGGGCTGTATGGACACTTAACGGGTAGAGAAATGCTGAGGTTTTTTGCTATTCTTAAGAAAGTCAAAATAGTCAAAGAAATGGTCAATAAAAGCCTTCAAGCCTGTGATCTACAACAGTATTCTAACACGAGAATCGAGCGATTGAGTAGCGGTTTAAGGAGGAGAACACTCCTAGCTCTGGCAATAATCGGAGAACCCGAAATCTTGATTTTAGATGAACCAACAGTTGGTTTAGACCCTGTCTCAAAAAGATCCATTTGGGAGTATTTACTCTCTTACAAACAAGCGGGTAAAACAATTTTCCTTACCACCCATGACATGTATGAAGCGGATCAGTTATGTGATAGATTGGCTATTATACACCACGGAGAGATAATAGCTAAGGGAAATCCAAGCACTTTAAAGAGCTTTGTACGTGGAAAAATCAAGATCGTTATTAATCAAAGAGTAAATCTGCCGGTCCTTGAAAAATTCGGGGAGATTTTGAGACTAAAGGAGGATAAAACAATTTTGATCATCTCACAAAGAGATAGTATACCCAACGTCGTGCACATCTTAGTGAACAACGACATTATTGACTTCTCTATAAATGATACAAGCCTTGAAGAGGCTTTTATTCACTTGACAGGAGAAATGTTCAATGCTTAAAGTTCTAGGAGATGCGATCATAATCGGCAAGATATTCGTGTTAGAGATGAAAAGGAGAATTGCCTTGTACGCGTCATTTTTAGTTTTTTTACCAATTGCAGCCGCTGTGATGTTTTCTCTTATTATCGGGGAAATAGATCTCCAGAGAAAGATTCTTTTGCTAAGTGGCTCCCTTGTTTTTTCGTTAGCTAGCAGCTCCGTTAATGGATTGGCACAAGGCATAGCGCATGACAAATTGGCCAAAAGACTTAAGCTCTTCATAACCTCCCCCATTCATCCAGCCTCTTACGTGTTGGGGAGACTCTTAAGTTCAGGATTCGAAAATTCTGTCAGCGTTATTATACTTCTAACATTCGCGTATACGGTCTGGGGTATACCATTTAGGCCTTCTCCTCTCCTATGCACCTCCCTTATCCTCACGTGGCTAAGCCTATTAGGAATCGGGGTGTTAATTGGAACATATTCAAGAACCCCTGGTGAAG
>JAECRW010000260.1 GCA_016294985.1 Candidatus Sifarchaeum marinoarchaea
TTGTTGAGCCAGATAACTTGACCTTGGCTGACACAGGAAGAGTATTCCCTTCGTCTCGCCACCAACAGGATAATCGTAGCGTCTGACAACTATGACTATTTGTTGTTCAATCTGCTTCTTAATCCTGACGCTGGCTTTAACGAATTCCTCCCCCCAGGCAGCTAAGTATATAGAATCATAGTCTTCTCGAACACTGCGCTGAACTCTATTTACATATGGGTCAATGCCATATAACCTATAAATCTCAGCTCTTGCCACTAGAATAACAGAAGCCCTAACTTTCGTGCCTTTGAACTGGAGGGGGACGTCTTCATCTTTTCCCTTTGTTGCTATGATTTCGAGAAAGGATGCGAAATCCCGCAGCTCTTTTCGAACCGCACTTGTAGGGACCATCCCAATTAGCTTTTGCCCGGTAGTGGTCACCTCTGTTAGAAAGACCCGAGTGAAGAATCCGACAGAGTCTAGATTCTCCAGCATCTGTAAATCGGACTCTATTGAGCTGTCAGTTGCAATCGCTGGATTGAGTTCATTTTCCAGAAAGTAATCGTACGCACCAGTATCTCGCCTTGTTACAAAAATATTTGTGGCAATTTTGTATTGGCAGCTACGTCGAAGTGTATTATCAAGATAATTTCTTGCCCGGGGAAGCAAACCTTGTTTAAGATACAAGAGAGTCGACTCAACAATATTTCTATCTCGATTGCGGTAGTGACTTAGTCGAACAACAACCTTGCCCTTTGCTATGAATGATTCTGGGGTATCAATTCGCACCCATTCTATTTTTACTGCATGGGGTAATGCATCAGGTGACTCATAATTTATTTCGTCGCCAACTCGATTGATGGTGTCCTGAATGTCCACTGCTACAAGTCGTTGGTCAATGTTGCGCCGGATTCTTGGTGCTTTTGAAGTAATATAATACAAAGCGGCATAGAAGAGTCTCATCCAGTGTTCAAATTTCTCTGGATGTTTAAAGAGATACAAAACAACGATCAGCAAAGGGAGCGTGCCGGTCCCAAAACGCAATAGGATATCCTTCAGGATAGAAATCTCATCCATTCTCGGTCTCCCTATCGAAAGCAATGTCGGACAGACAAGATGGTAAATCGCATATGACTCGGATCGTGCCCTCCTCGGGACATACGGCGCCGAGGTTTTCCAAGTTGATTTGCCTATTACATTTTTGGCATTTGTATCTATTGGAAAGAATGTCCTCTAAGATGCCGATTGAGGAAAGAAAGCTCTCTAGATCATTCTCATGAACTGCCTTAATTACTTCTCTGTGGGTCCATCTTTTCTTAAACATGGCGTAGCATCACCATTTTCGTTGAGTGGTAAGAAGATCTAACATTATATATTGAACCGACTTAACATTCCTACACGTCATGTAGAAACTCATTTATTATAGAAAACTAAGGTCATTAAGTCAGTAAAATATGATTCTTGTTAAATATCAATCAAATATAATAGACGAGATGGGACCCTTTTACAGGAAAACGAAAAATTAAGGTCTGTCTTTTATAGAACTTAGCAGTATGTACGGCTCGTGTTCTTAGATCCTAGAAGCGCTTCACCGATTTGTTGAATCCTTCTATGAGGCCTCGTGTTGTCAAGCTCCTTCTTTCAATATTGGCT
>JAECRW010000083.1 GCA_016294985.1 Candidatus Sifarchaeum marinoarchaea
AGTTCATCTGCCTCCACCTTCGAGGAGACATCACTTAGGCTAATCTCCTACCCCCCTACAGGAACTCTTTCAAGCCCCTTCCGAAAGGGAAGGGTAGTTGACTTACCCTCTCGCATCCAAAGAGGCATTTCGGAACGGATGGGTCGGATTCTTCATTCCCAGTATGTCCGGAAGCAATGTTTCTCCCTTGCCAGCATAAATAACCACTTTAATCTCAGGATGGGTTTCAAAAAACTCCTTTAACGATTGTGGCACAAATTTTCTTCCTTTAAAACAACATGTCTGTAAGGTCCCTTTCTTTGAACATTCTTCTCTTCCAATTTGCAATTTTTGGCGTTAAATACGGCAAAATCTTTAGCGAATAATAGGGTGGTAATACTGGTATTCCAAGCATATCTCCCATTGTCATTAACATGAACAGATGTTCAAGGTACATTCTGGTTTTCAACATATATCTGACCATGTCGTGCACTGCCATACCGTAAACAAAGTCTTTCACCGCAGCTATAATACCCCTTATCCGCGAACTTTTCTTTTCTTCCGTCACAATTATTCTTCCCTCTCTTCTTCATATTTATTAGGAGCGATTAACATCAAAGCTTTATTGTAAGCACATATCACTGTAATTGTGCATTGGTGTAATCCCATTTAAATCTTCTAGTAGATTTTTCCTTATTTCTGGAAAAACTTTCCGCACTCATCGATTGGATTTGATCTACCCCCTGAATGCTAAACAGTCCCCACAAATGAAGTTTTAGAAGAATCAAATGCACATCTTCTCGACGAAATACATCAAAAGTGTTAGTGAAGGAAATTAGTTTTATAGAAAAGTATAGCACATCATAGAAAAATGTCTATCCCTAGGAATATATGGTCCCCAGTCCACAAACTACTTTCCAGTTGTTCCGGTGGTTAGCACGGAATAGTTTTCTATGAAAGTAGTAACTATATAAGCATAAACCCCGAGAGTTATCTTTCAAGTTATTATGCTGGGTGATATGCTATGGAATTCTTTTCAAATGATTTTACTCTTTACATTGTGATAGCATTAGCAATTGTTTTTGTATTGATGTATGCGCTTGGTTCAAAATATAATTACAGATTGCAAAGAAGGATTTGGAAAGTGTTGTCTGTTGAAGTAAAGAAATATTCGAAATCGGTTAGTCTTAAAAGATTGGGTTCAAGTGGATTTGCAGTATTATGTAGTAAATTAGGGTCTTTGGATAAAACGGAAATAGATGTGGTATTGGCATCTCGGGAGATAATTTTGTACTATCTAGTAACCAGGCTCAGAGGAATAAAGGATAGATTATATATAAAAGCTGATTTTCCGAAACACCCTCCCTTTAAAATGGAACTGGCTAAAAAAGGCAGTAAATATGCAAGAATTCCTTCACAACCTCTTGAGAAATTGAAGGAGATAAAATTTGAAGGACTACCAAATCATTTGGTAGTTAAAGCCACGAACAAGGAATTAGGAATTGAACTATTGTCAGACAAACATTTACTTAAACAAATGTCCACAACAGGGAATTTCTTAGAAAGCATCTCAATAGCTAAAGATACGCCTCACCTCTTGATGTTATGTGAATTAAATCAAGAAACAATAATTCCCCTCATAGATCTCGCTATAACAATTGGAAATGTCATGGCAAAAATCACACGTAGACGCAAGTAAAGGGGAGAACTGCACTCATCGCTTAAAGAAGTCAGAAATGGAGAAATTTCATTAAGGAACGTCTAAAGATAGAATAATCGCCGTTTTTCCGACTAAAGTGGGGAATAGCTCACTGTTCGTGACATGTTATGGTTGATAATATTTTCATTATAGCTTCTTTATCTAGTATGAAGTTATCTGGTGTAGCAGATTTTAATTTGATCCATACTAATCTCTCTGTACCATTACAATAGATTGGAAATTCAGCGCATAATTCCTCTCTTTCTTTTCTCCTCAAAAGAGATTTGTACTTTCTAGTCCATAGTAGAAATTTGCAATTGTGCCCTCCTATTATACTTGTATTCCCCTCCTCTAATACTTCGATATTTTTCCTCTTTATTTTCTCAATATTTTTCAATACATGTTTCTTGGCCTTTTCAGCATCCTGAAACATTTTCGTATCAACACGTAGTGAATATCCTCTCCTCCCTTTCATATTCACCAATGGGGTTCTTATAAATCCATCAGTTATCCACCTAAAATCATAAGTTTTATTCCAAGAACCAAGAGATAGACATTCTGGAGGTTCTACAAGTCTACTAAGCATCCAGTCCTCTGGAAGATATATGAGTATAAACACACCCATACCGAATAGGACGTTTTTAGCCCCCAAGCAATTCTCTACTAACCTTTCGTTATTCAATTTAATCACAATCTAACTTCGGGCCTTAAGTGTTTTAATCAAGTGAAGTTTGTAACCTATATTAAAAGTAATAATATAAATGACTTTGTGGTAAATTCGCAAGAAGACCCTCCAATGTGTTAGGTGAATGAATTGCGGAGAAACGATAAAGAAATTAAAGACAAAAATGAAATAGCCGCTATATTAAAAAGGGCCATTGTTTGCAGAATTGCGTTTTCGGAAAACAATAAACCATATATTGTGCCTGTTAATTTTGGTTATAAAGATAATTGCTTATACTTTCATTCTGCGCCCGAAGGCAAAAAAATTGACATCCTTAGAAACAATAATACTGTTTGTTTTGAGATCGATATTGACTTCGACATAATAAAAGCGGCAACTCCTTGCAACTGGAGTGCGAAATATCGCAGCGTCATTGGTTTTGGGAAAGCGTTTTTCGTTGAGGACTTTGAGGAAAAAAGGAGCGCGTTAAATCATATTATTCAAAAATATTCGGACATTTCGAATGAATATGAGTTTTCTGAAGGTGTTCTTGATACTGTTACTGATTGCTAAGCAAGAAAGCACCAACTCTTGAGAGTGGTGATGAATTGCGTGGTGTTTATATAGTTTGTTGCTTAGACTCTCTATGAGTACCTATGGTGCGTAGGGAATTCACGCCTGTGGACATAAGACCTCCGTAACCCCGCCTGGGGGATCGAGTCTGTGGTTGAAGCAGGAAGCCTCATTGCTTGAGCATGAGGTAGCTCACTGTAGTTAGAATAAGAATAGAAAGTATGACTGGGAAAAAGTCGGGATACTGACAACAAGCCTTCATATAGCTCGGCCAGTCATATCCCCTCCATCGGATTATCTCTATCAGCCTTTTAGAGGATATTCCAATTCTTTGAGTGTTTTATTGAAAATACGATCAAGCCCTTTTTCAGGGGTTATATTGTTGAGAATATTTGAAACCTCAATAGGACGTTTCTTTCCAAGTAGTTTACATGCATAAATACATGTCCATTTTAGGTTAGTATCGTTTTCCTTACTCCATTCGTTTAAAACATCAAGGATTTCCTTATTTTTACGTTCAATAGCCCGAAGTGCAAAAGCAGCAGTTTTTCTTTCATTCTTATCATCGCTTTGTGCAAATTCCTTTATTAATCCCATCAATGGCCGTTTTATCAATTGCTTTTTTTTGCTTTTTCTGATTATCTTCGCCAGCATATCGCCAACAGATCTGTTTACTATCGTTGTCTTATCCTTAGCCAATATTTGAATCATCTCTTGTAGTCGTCTATGTTTAGCAGGTAGATGTTCTAGGATTTTTGCGGTAGCCATTCTGACTTCCCATGAAGTGTCTTTGATACCAATTTCAGAAAATTTCAACAGGATGTCTGAGTTCTTCTTAAAGAGGTCACCGATGGCAAGTAAAGTTGTTCGGCGTAAGTAGGGATTATTATCTGTTATCCATTTTTCTAAAAGAGTCAATACTCGTTTCTTAGCAGAAGGATGAGCTTTACCAACCATTTTAATTATTTTTAATGCTCGTGTTCGTAATTCTGCCTTACTATTTCCACCCAGTGCTCTAATTTCTTCTGCGTCCATCTAACCCCTTCATATGCGGTCAATTTTGCGTAGTAGTAAACTCCTTATATAGTGTTTATTGTGTGAATTATGTCTAAATACTCTAAGGTTCAACTTCGTAAATAATTTTACTAAATTAATTTTGTTTAATAGAAAAATGTGAAATGATGTTGTTCTGCATTATTAGAAAAAATAGAACGACATCTCTTCATATTTTATAGTTTGGATCCTAAACCAACTCGCTTTAAAGTCTCTGGAGTGGGTATACCCTGATCATCCCACCCACGAAGTTCATAATATTCATCAAGCATTTTATCCTGATCTTCTCTAGTAATTAAATGACCCTTAGCTGGTCCAGTTTTTAGCGGCTCCTCAGAAAGACGTTTTGGTAGATAATCATCTTTTCTAGAAATCCCCTGTCGTACACTATACATACGTGCTAAGTCATGAATTCGTTCAGCTATTATTCTCAGTTGATCTTCATCATAATCGATACCCATGATCACTTTGCAAAGCTTAAGCATTTTGTCCCATGGAAATATATCACGAACAAATCGGCAGAGAATAAAAGAATCGAAGATTACAAATCTGTCTTCGTATTCTTTCACGAGAGGTGCTTTTTCCTCTGGAGCGAATCTATCACCTGAAACCCCACGCAGATCAAAAATATACCCCGTACATCGAAGATGACAAGCACCTCGAACAGAAGTCATATAGCCCAATGCCATGCAATATAATGCGCGTGGTTCATATCCTGCGGGTTCAAGTCCCTTTACATGAATTGCAAGATCAGAAAGCCCAAGTTTCTCGGCGGCACTTCGAACCCCCTCTGAGAGTATATCTCCAAAGCCTTCACGTTTCACGATTTTATCCAAAATAAACATCACACTCTCTGGATCTCCATACGCCAACTCAACTTCTGATTGTAAAGCACCACGTTTGTAAGCTTCAATAGCAAATGAAACGACATTACCACCAGTCATTGTGTCTATGCCCACTTTGTCACAAAAATCATTCATCCTGACTATTTCCCGCAGGTCATTTATCATGTTAAGGCCACCAAAACTGTAGATGGTTTCGTACTCAGGCCCTTCGATCCTAATAGTTTCACCAGTTTTTTGTTTTGCTTCACCATATTTTCCACACCTGATTTCACAGCCATAACAGCCTTTTGGCTTGATTGTAATCTGCTCCCGCACTGCCTCGGCGTTGATGCGTTCATAGTCTTCGAAGAAGCCATCTTCCCAGTAACCGCCTGTAGGGAATGATCCCGTGGTATTAACGAGATTAACCGTGACCGGGGTTCCGTAAACTGGATAGATCTCGCTTGTAACTGGGTTGGTTCTGATAATCTCCTGCATTTCTCTGAGAAATTCCTTAAATCCTTCTCGATCTGCAAGTTCAAAGCGCTTTTTTCCTTTAGCAGCAATTGCTTTCAAATTTTTTGAGCCCATCACTGCCCCAGGGCCGCATCTACCAGCAGATCTCCAGTAATCATTCTTTATATTTGCAAATTTGACTAAATTCTCTCCAGCAGGCCCAATACAAGCAACTCTAATCTTCTTATCACCCAATTCATCTTTTATGCCATCTTCAGTATCATAAGTTATTTTGCCCCAAAGGTGCGAAGCGTCCTTAATCTCAACGCCTCGATCACTAATCCAAAGATATACCGGGCTCTCCGCCTTTCCTTCAATTATAACCATATCATAGCCAGCAAATTTAAGCTGTGGTGCGAAATGCCCAGCTGAATACGACTCTGCGTAAATACCAGTTAAGGGTGACTTGAAAAAGACGCCGTAGCGTCCGCCTGTAGGAAATCCAGAACCTGTAGCTGGTCCCACAGTAAAAATCAACTTATTTTCAGGGGAAAGTGGATCCACGTCTGGTCCGACTTCATCATACAAAATCTTTGTTCCGAACCCCTTACCACCAATCCATTCCTTAGCAAAGTCATCTTGTAGCGGTTCTTCAGTGATTTCACTATTTGTGAGATTAACGCGTAATATTTTTCCAGCATATCCAAAGAGCATTCGTTAGCCTCCTAATTTGAGAGTCCTTATTGTTAGATAAAAATTAAGTGACAAAAGTTAGATGTCGATAGTTAGAAAATGTCACTCTATTTATATTTTTGTTCTTTATCATTGAACAGAATACAGAAAAAGATATCTTTATAGTATATTAAACCAAAAAGTGTTTAAGGTGTGAACACAATGGCAGAAAAAACTCTAGAGGAACTGCTTCCAGAAGGACCTGAAAACTTTCCTGTAGGAGAAGGTGTGACTGTGCTAAGAGGAAAAACATTGGCAAAAACAGGTCAGTGGCTGAAAGCAATATTATTAACAGAATCCGGTAACAAAAAGCAATTACGACTATATGGATGGCAAAAGAACAAAGAAGGTCAATATAAAAATCGCCAGAAGTTTAATATTTCTCAAGGATACATGAAACTCCTTTCAACTATAATGCTGGCATTTCTAGAAGAGAAATAAAATGCGGATTAGAGCAACATACATCTGAGACGTATGTTTTCTACCTTTCAAACTTCAGAGAAAATATAACCGCTCCTTTCACAATAGATATCAGTTCCATTTTGTCGGAAAAAAGCAAGTACTCCTTTTTTTACTTACTTAACGATTAAGATTGATAACAAGCAAAAGGATGAAAAAGGTGAAAAAGT
>JAECRW010000011.1 GCA_016294985.1 Candidatus Sifarchaeum marinoarchaea
GTTTTAGAACACCTGCCCACTCCTACAAATGCTTTAAAAGAACTGACGAGAATTTCAAAAGAATTAATCGTGGTTGCAGTCCCTCTTGCTGCGAATCCCCCACTAAAAAGATTATTGACAAAATTGCGCTGGCTTAAAAGTACTCCTATCAATATACAAACGATTGCCGCAGAGAATGGAGTGAAAGAACTTCCAGAGCATGGTCATCTTCATAATTATTCTGTTGAGAGAATTAAGAAAGAACTAACAGAGCTTAAATTGCATAAAATTGAAAAAATAACTGTAATAAGTCAAGTAACAGTGCCTTTGCGAGAAAAAGTTTTATCACGTTTTCCAAAACTTCTTCGTATTTTTATCCAGTTGGATAAACTCTTTAGCAAATTATTCCCAATTGGAAGATGGGGTGCCGTTGTGCTCGCTATCAGTCCTTAACGAAGTCTTGACTGCTAAAAGCAGGTTCAAATTTAAAAGTATGACATAATGAGAATGCGGTGTCACAGGATTAATTTCTATCGTTGGAGTAGTATTTGATGACCAAAAAAACCGTTTCGGTTATTGTTACAGGTCTAAATGTTGAAAATACAATAGATGAATGCATCCAATCGTTACTTCAAATAGACTATCCCAAGAATGCTTACGAAATCATTTATGTCGATGGTGGATCTACAGACAAAACTCTCAAAATAGTATCCACTTATCCCATTCGTATCGTGCAAGAACACGGCGAATCACCAGCGTCAGGAAGGAATGCAGGGATTAAAAAAGCGACGGGCGAAATTATTGCATTTACAGATGCGGACTCTATTGTTGACGGAAATTGGTTGAATAAATTGCTTGAATGTTATGAAACTTCTGACATCGCAGGAGTGGGAGGAGTAATCCTGCCCTATCCCGAGAAAAAATATTTTCCTCGCGCAGTGGGTTTCCTATTGCCCACAGGTTTTGGTTCCGCGGGTGCTAGAAATCCAGTTGTCTACGCAAAGAAACGATTTGTGGAACACAATCCCACAAATAATGCCTCAATTAGGAAAAGTGTTTTGAACGAGGTCGGTTACTTCAATGAAGAACTAAAGGTAGCGGAAGATCTAGAACTGGATCTAAGGATTACGAAAGGGAATTACAAACTTGTTTATACTCCAGACGCAAAAGTTTGGCATCATCAGCGCACAGGACTTGGAAGCTTTATTCGACAAATGTATAATTATGGACTCTGGAGAGCCTGGGCAGGGAAAAAGTATCGAGATCTCCTTAAGCCAAAGCATCTTTTGCCGTCTTTATTCATAATCATTATCATCAGTGGCGCGATATTATCCGCTGTTGTTTCTAAGTCATCATCTGTTTTAATATTACTTTCTTTAACATTATTTACTTATTTTTGCTTTGGGCTAATTACTGGTTATACAGTCTCACTGAAAAGTAAAGAAGCCAGCCATGTTTTAGTTATACCGCTTTTGGGATTTATAGAACATGTATCGTACGGTTTAGGTATATTACGCGGTCTAATCAAGTAAAAACTAATAATTCAGTTTTAGAGAGTTTAGTTAAACTCTTGAGGATCAAACAGGTAGATCTCAATGAGACGTACTTGATGTATAATTTTGCAATGGGATGTCAACCAATCCTGGAATTCATGATCTGGGTCTATTCCATTTATTCTCCATTCATCAATAAACAACCATATACGTCTCTTAGAGTTCTTTGTCTTATCAAAATGAGTTTCACTTAGCTCATAGTCAACAAAATGTTCAAGATAATAATCAACTGGACTGACTGCAGTTGACACAACCATATCATTTGGTTCTATTCTTGACCTAACAAACAGGCAGGCAGATCTCCAATCTGGATGCTCACCATACTCGTAATAAAAAGATAATTTGGATATGGTGTCCATACTAAATATTATGATCAGCAAAATTCCTATTGATAAGGCTATGTTTATCTGTATATCCTTCAGAGTTTTACCATGAAATCTTTTAGCAATCTCGTTTTTTATCTTCTTAACAATTTCAACTAATAGAATTGATGTTAACAGAGCATATGCTGGTAACGTAAAGAGCAAATAACGTACGACAATATTCATCCTGGGAACCAGTAATGAAAGTGTGAGGAATGGAATTGCTTCATATAAGATCAGTAGTAGGAAACTCGCTTTGTTCTTTTTTAAGACTATTAAAATTGCCCCAAGGATAGAGAAAACCGGTAAAATTGGCCTCAACTCTGTAATAAAGAATTTCGAAATAAATTGTGTAATCGTGGGCTCACCCCACATAGCTCCTCCTACCCCAGAAATAACTTCTCCAAGCTTACCTGCTATTACTTCGGGAATAACACTGAAAAACGATGGTGCACAGAGGACAAAGAAGAATTCAAAGAAAATCAGGAGTTGTCCGAAATTGATATGTGGTCTAGTCTTGTCGAAAAATCTCAGTGAAATTAACCAAATGACAAGTATTACTGGGATAAAAATGGCAAAGAAATGCGTATAATATGCTAAGGTCATAGACATAGCTGAAAACACGTAAAACGTAAGATTTTCTTTATATATTGCATGATAAAAGAAGTATAAGGCTAGGATGGTAAAAAAAGTTAATTCGGTGTACATTCTTGCCTCTTGGGACCATCGAATATGCCATGGGGATATTGAAATGATGAAAGATGCCACCAATCCTTCCTTTTCGCTGAAGAGTTGTCTTCCAAAAAGATAAACCACAGGAATTGTTGCGATCCCAAAAAGACAAGAGGGAAGTCGAGCTATGAATTCATTTTCTCCAAATGTCTCAATGAAGTACAAAAGTATGATAAATGAAACAGGGGGATGGCCTTCACCGTAGTATCCGCGTTTAGCGTAATTAATAGACGCAATCTCATCAACCCAAAAACTTTGAGCACCTAGCTTGTAGAATCGTAAAATAATTCCTAAAATTATCACTAAAACGAGCGCGATGTTAGTTATTTTCCAATTGCGTAATCTTCCTAGGTTCAAAGATAACATTGAAATCACTAAACTGTTCTATTTGACAAAGGTTAAATTTTAGCAAAGTATCTCCGATGGGGTAAATGAAAGAATTCATTTACACTTAAGAGACAAATACCCATTTAAACAATATTAATCGAAAGAGGAGTATAATGACTCTAGATCAAAAGCATCAGGATTTCTTAATGATTATTGCTATTTTCATAATAGGCTTTCTCATTCGTTTAATTAATTTAAAATATGCTCTTTTTCCGGATGAACTTATTTGGATTGTTAGAAGTAGGAAGTTTTTTCAAGCGCTAATCGATTGGAAGCCAAGCAGGACATTTATAACTGCGCATCCTGGCGTAACAACCATGTTTTTTGCTGGATTAGTTCTTTATTATTTACCTAATACTTTAGATGTACTCACCTACGTCCGGCTTCCCTTTTGCATATTCGGTGCCGCTAGTTGTTCTCTGGTCTATTTGATAGGAAAGTCAATGTTCAATCGAGAACGCGGACTAATTGCCGCTTTAATGCTTACCTTTGAACCATTTTACATTGGAATAACTAGGATAATTCATCTCGATGGGCTGTTGACGTTTTTTTTCACACTTACTTTATACTTCTTTTGGTTAGGAATAACGCAAAAAAAACAGAAGTATATTATACTTTGTGGAATCTCACTGGGCTTAACCGCCTTGACTAAATCTCCTGCGATTTTTCTCATACCCATTTTATTGGTTTGGATTTTTTTACTGAAAAACTCTACTGAACTAAACTCTCGGCAGTCTATTTGGTTCTTGATGATAGTATTTTTAAGTAGCGTATTAACCTTTTTTATTCTGTGGCCTGGAATATGGGATCTTACAAGATTTTTTGATAATATTGAATTTGCATTGTTAGCATATGGCCCAACCTATTCAGGACATGAAACTGAGATCTTTTTTCTAGGATATAACAGCAGGGCTCCTCCCTTCTATTTCTACCCGATAATCTTGATACTACGTTTGAGCACTGGAACACTGATTTGTCTTATCATCTCTCTTATTTTATATGCTCATAGACTACGTAAAAATGATTTGGTATTAGAGGAAACGTTATTTTTACTTGCTACTATTATTTTCATTGTAGGACTCTCATTGATAGGCAAAAAGGCAGATCGATATTTAATACCAATTTGGCCAATCCTAATTTTAACTTCTTCCAGTGGTTTTCAAACTATCCTTAACTCATCTAGAGAGTTTTTCAATTCTTTTGGGTATTTTAAAAATAAGCAGTTAGTACCTAAATTGATTATTGGCTTTGTGATAGTATTGCCAGCCGCGCTTTGGAACTTTAGATATCAACCCTTCTATGTTTTCTATTTCAATGATTTTACAGGAGGTTTAAAAGGCGGATCAAAACTATCCACCACTTATACTTCCGAAGGATCGAGATTAGTTGCAGAATATCTGTCCAATAAATCTAATAGTCTTGCTATTGCTTGTCCATACGCTCCTGGCACACTCGATTACTTCTATGAGGGTGGAAGAGTAACACCATTACCAGGAACTATTGACCTCCTCTATAGACATTATGATTATGTAGTATTTCATCTTACCTGGGTACAACGCTGGGGAAATGGCAATACTATTTGGCTTCATTTTCAAGAGAAAAATCCTGAATGGACAATTATAGTGCAAGGTGTGATTATAATATGGGTCTTTAATGTCTGAATATGAAGTAAAAACCATATAGAAAAAATTAAATCTTTAAAAAAAACTGGTGTTAAAGAATAAGAGCGAGGTCACAATCCTCTGGAAACTGTTAGTTTTTTGAAAACACGATCATAAAAATCAGTTATACCTTTAAAACGTATGAATCTCGCAGTATTTTCTGATTTGAAAATAGTTAGGACATCTCCAGGGTGAATTTCTTTGTCAAAAGAGTGACCGTCCATTACAATTTGTGCACTAGGCTCTTTAATAGTTACTTGGATTTTGCTTGAAGTAGGAACAACAACTGGAACTCTATATGACAATTCTAAGGGATTGACGCATTTAATAATAAAGGCATTAAGACTCGGGGTTATTATTGGTCCTCCTGCAGATAATGAATGTGCTGTAGAACCAGTTGTTGTGGAAGCAATCAATGCATCAAGATACGTATCAACGACAAGTGTGTTATCAATGTGAACTTTGAGATTTAACATTGGGGTGGCCACTCCTAATGGCTTACTGCTCGTGATTACAATTTCGTTCAAAGCGTCAGGTAAGCGAAGTTCTTCATTTAGTTTTGCAGTTATTTTATCTCGCAGTTCTAAGGTATAATTACCTCCTAAAATCTGGTTAACTGCATCTTTTGCTTCCTCTGGTTTTATTTCTGTCATAAAGCCAACCTTTTTTCGAGAAAAATCGATAGCCAGAATGGGAATTAAGGAATTTATAAGCTGACTACATGCATATAAAATCGATCCATCGCCGCCTGCAACGATTAAAAGATCCAAATCGTCAAGTTCTTTAAGGTCGACGGCAAGTTTCTTAAAGTTTACTTTTTTGGCGACGTTTTGTTCGAGGAAAACTGTTAATCCTAACTCTTGAAGGAACTTCACAAAGTTCTTTATGAATTTCATTGCTTCTTCATAATTTGGAGGAGCTGTTAATGCAACACGCTTAATCAATATTGTCAACCCAATAAATTGATAATTTCTTGGTGTAATGAATGATTAGTCGCACAAACAAGTGAATATCTTTCTAATAAATCATAAACGTTGGAAGTTAAAAGGTTTCCTTCCATATCTGTTATTATGCCTCCAGCTTCTTCAATAAACAATTTTGCTGCCGCAATATCCATCACCTTTAAACTGCCACGAGTATCTATAAGGGCATCTAACAAACCCGTCGCAGTATAACATATTTCAAGGGCAATTGAACCAAATAAACGTGTTTTATATGCCCGAGAGACAACAGGATTGACTTTTTCAAGATCTATGTCATAAAAATACATACTTACGATTGCTTCGCTTAATTGCTCTTTTATTGGGTGAGGAGATATTGGCATACCGTCAACCTTAATGTCTCTTCCCTTCTCGACTTCAAACAGATTATATTTAAATAAAAGCGGCGCTCTAACTATCCCCGCAACGACATCATTAAGTGTCATCCCGTCAAGCATCGCAAGACTTAAAGAAAAAAATGGAACCCCACGGCTTGCATTTGTGCTTCCATCAATAGGATCTATGATGAGCGTGTATCTTGGATCATCTCCAAAGGTGAAGGATCCGCTTTCTTCACTGATGAGCTTAATAGATACATCATTCTTCTGTAAAAAGTTAATGCATGCATCTTCAGCAATTTTGTCAATACCTTTCGTAGTTTGCCCGTATATATTTTCTCCAATTTCTTTGTATGCTTCCGAAGTCCCTATAACAGGCTTGACTGCCTGCCATATCACCTCAGAGAGTTCTTTAAGGAATAACGAAATATCTTGGGTAAGAGAAATTTATATCACCTTTTCACGTAACGCTAATTAACAAATTCCTAAGAAGTCTTTATAAAAGATTCATGTTAAAAACGATTCATCAGGAGGACTCCTTGCTAAATTCAAGCGACATTGGGAGAAATTTTATCAATGAGACTAGAAAGATGTGCTTGTAGTCAAAGGCTTTTTGACAATCTCTCTGAATTCCCCCACAGTTGATTACGAGGTGAAAGAAATGAGCAAAAAACCAGTTGAAGTAGGTTCTTTGAAAGTAGGACGATATCTTATTATTACTGAAGGTGGGATGGATCATCCGTGTAAAATCCTAACCCTCGACCGTTCTAAACCGGGAAAACATGGATCGGCAAAAGCCCGGATTACGGCAGTAGGTGTTTTCGATGGAGTTAAACGGACGATCGTATCGCCAGTTTCAGCTAAAATACAAGTGCCAGTAATAGATAAGCGAACCGGACAGGTTATCTCCGTAAATCCATTTATGATAATGGATCTTGAAGATTATTCTAACTTTGAATTAGAAATGCCTGAAGATGAAGAACTCGCCTCAAAAATTGCAGAAGGTATAACAGTAGAATATTGGAATATCCTCGATAAAAAGAAAATTATGAGGATAAAGTCCTCATAGAGTTCTTTTTTATCAAAATATCAGCTTTCATAGAGTTCGTCATTGGAGTGTTTTGCATTCCTCTGTAAGCCCTTTGTCATCATCTTAATAACATGAATTTTAGAGTAATAAAAAGGTTTATTGTTGTTCAATACAAAATGGTGTTCTAACATTCTAAACAGAAACCTTGATAAAAACATCAACTGATTACACCAAATAAGTTAGTTCAGTAAATGGTTACAGAGTTGGAGGCTAAAAGGTTGATAAGTGCGCTGATCCTCGCGGGTGGATTTGGAACTCGTTTAAGACCATTAACTTGTACACGTCCAAAAACTCTTTTCCCATTAGGAAATAAACCGCTAAGCGAAATATTGGTTGACAGACTTGTAAAGAGCGGTGTAGAGCGTGTTATTTATGCAGTAAATTACCAAGCTGAACTAATTATGCAATATTTCGGTAATGGAGATAAATGGGGTATCGATATAAAATATGCTAAAGAAAAAAGACCCCTTGGCACAGGTGGTCCCATTAAAAATGCGCAGCATTTGCTAGATGACTCTCCATTCTTTGTGCTGAACGGTGATGTTATATCCAACATTGATTACAGGGATATGCTGAATTTTCATATGCAACGAAATAAAGCGTTTGGCACAATAGCACTTCATCCAGTTGAAGATCCCTCTCGTTATGGTGCAGTTGAATTAGATCATGCACATAGAATTCTAAGATTTGTAGAAAAACCAGAACCAGGAGAGGAACCAAGTAATTTGATTAATGCTGGTACCTATGTGCTTGATCCAGAAGTTTTTGAATATATTCCAGAGAATAAACCCTTTTCTATCGAAAGAAAAGTCTTTCCAGTTTTCGCTGACCAAAGGAAACTATATGGGTATCAATTTAATGATATATGGCTTGATATGGGGAAACCTGCTGATTATTTACAGGCGAATAAATACGTTCTTGATCATTTTTTAGAGAAAACTCATTCAAGTTCAAATAAGAAGGCTTTTATTAGTTCCTCTGCCGAAATAGAAGAACCTGTACATATTAACTCGTCTATTGCTATTGGAGATAATGTGAAGATAGCTAGAGATACTCATATAGGACCCTATGTGTGTATTGGGGATGATGTAACCATCGGTCAGGGTTGTCGAATAGAGAACGCAATTATATTTCCAGATGTTCAAATCGATTCATTTAGTTCCATAAATAATTGTATCGTGGGAGAGGCCGCAACACTCGGTCGTTGGGTTAAAATTGAGGGTTTAACAATTATTGGTGATTATTGTACTATTACAGATAATGTCACTTTAACTTCAGATGTAACAATCTGTCCATGGAAAACTGTGTCAGAAAGTATAATCAAACCGATGACAATTATGTAAAAATAGTATCTTTGTGAGGGAATGACGAATGCGCGCAGTAGTCCTAGCTGCAGGAACTGGAACTCGAATGAGACCTTTAACATATGCAAAGCCAAAGCATATGTTAACAATTGCAGGAAAACCTGTCTTAGAGCATACTCTCGACTTTTTAAGAACCGCAAATATCCAAGACGTGTGTATAGTCGTTGGTTACTTGAGAGAAGTCGTTATGGATTATTTTGGTGATGGCGATCGATTTGATATGAATATAACGTACGCCCACCAAGAAAAACGCCTAGGTTTGGCACATGCCCTGAAATATGCGCAACCAAACCTTGAAAATGATAATTTTGTCATGTTACTTGGCGATGTGATGATAAGGTTAGACCTAAAAGATATGATTGAACAACACCTGGCACATAATGCTGTCGCCACTATATGTTTAGCCACTGTAGAAGACCCCACGCCTTTTGGCGTAGTAAAAATGGATGAGAATTTGAGAATAAGCAAGCTAATTGAAAAACCAAAACGACCCCCCTCGAATTACGTAATTACTGGACTTTATATCTTCGATAATGAGATATTTAATGCTATAGATAAGATTACTCCATCGTGGCGTGGTGAATACGAAATCACTGATGCAATTCAATTGCTAGTTGAACAAGGAGGACCCGTTTATGGATATCCTGCGCTGAAATATTGGAAAGATACTGGACGACCTACTGATCTCCTTGAAGCCAATAAAAAATTTCTCTCAGATTATCTAGGAAACTATATCGTCGGTGAAGTCCACAGAGGCTGCGAGATTGATGGAATAATTCGAGTTGAGAAAGGAAGTGTACTCCATACGGGGGTTAAAATTCATGGACCTGTCTCCATTGGTGAAGATTCCTTCGTCGGACCTAATTGTGAACTTGGGCCTTATGTCCAAGTTGGATCAAATGTACGACTTGTAGAAAATGTAACGTTAGCAAACACCATCATTATGAATAACACATTAGTATCAAATGATGCTGTGATCAAGGACAGTATTATTGGTGAAAACTGCCAAATCGGGCCAGATGTGATTGCCGAGGGGACAGATAATATTTTTGGAGTTGTAATAGCAGATCATTCTGTTGTAGGACCCAATATCACCTTCACTCCGGGCAATACGCTCGGTCCACATTCTACCATTCAGCCTCAACCTACGGTAAACAAAAATCAAGAAGAAAGTGAATGAAATTTGCTTGAGGAAAGACGCATACTTATCACTGGCGGAGCCGGATTTATCGGTTCACATCTTGCGGAGGAGCTAGTGGAACATAATAATATTGTAAAACTATACGACAACTTTAACGATTTTTATTTCAACAAGGAAGCAAATATTAAGTCCTTAAAAGAAAAAAAGAACTGCGAAATAATAAAAGGGGATATTCTTGATTTAGAAGCTCTTAATAGTGTTTTAAAAGATGATATCGAAATTGTTTTTCATATCGCCGCTCAACCTGGTGTAAGGGTTTCTGTTCAAGCCCCTTTTAAGACACACTCCACCAACGTCACTGGCACACTAAATATGTTGGTGGCAGTACAAAACTCAAATGTAGAAAAATTGATCAATGCATCCTCTTCCTCAGTGTACGGTCCTCCAAAATATTTACCGATCGATGAAAACCACCCTACCGATCCAGTTTCACCTTATGGAGCTAGTAAACTGGCTGCGGAAAAATACTGCAAGTCGTTTTACCGCGTTTACGGAATCAATGTCTGTTCATTACGTTTTTTCACAGTATATGGACCCCGTCAGCGTCCTGATATGGCAATTCATATTTTTACACAAAAAATTTTGAGAAATGAGCCACCAACTATATTTGGGGATGGAAATCAGACTCGTGACTTCACATTTATCAATGATACCGTTTCGGGTGTTATAGCTTCTGCTGAAGCTAAGAATACTGCTGGAGAAGCCTTCAATCTCGGCAAAGGTGAAAGGTGCTCAGTTAATGATTTGATCTCTTTGTTGATAAAAACAACTGGAAACGCTGTAAAACCAATTTTTACAAAAGAAATGAAGGGAGATGTATCACACACTTGGGCAGATATCACTAAAGCAAAAAACATTCTGGGATATAATCCCCAGATATCCATTGAGGCAGGACTCAAAAAATTTGTGGATTGGTATAGATCTACACCTCCAAACGAAATCCCTAAAGCATCTCCATAAATCAAAAATATATTTCTTTAATGGAATAGTTCACAAAACTTTTCATAGGGTGTATGGGCGTGCTAACAAGAACTTCAGTAAGGCGAACTTTGTTGGCACCGCACATGCTGAATATCTATTTGCTCATAATAATTACTGCTATAGGAGCCATGTTGAGGCTCTATAAGTTAGGTTATACGAGTTTAGGAAACGACGAAGTTGCATCTATTCTTGGTATACGCTTCTATAAGTTAGGCTATCCAAGCCCTGGGAACGATGATATTTCATCTCTCGTTGCTGCTAAGCCTGGGTCTTATAGAATACCCCACCCACCGCTATCATTTGTGATCCTTTGGTTATTTATAGAAACCCTTGGAACTAATGAGTTTACCGTGCGGCTTCCATCCTGTTTATTCGGTATTGCAACAATCCCCCTAGTACATTTTTTTGGAAAACAACTATTCGGCGAAAAAGAAGGCTTGTTAGCATCCTTTATCATTTCTTTTTCTCCATGGTACATTAAATGGTCTCAAGAGGCCAGAATGTATACTGAATTAACGTTTTTTACCATATTAGCCCTGTATTTCTTTTATCAAGCGTCATACAAAGAAAGGGTCACGTCTTATGTACTTTCGGCTATATTTACTACATTGGCCTTCTATACGCATTATTCTGGTGTTCTTATCTTGGGAATAATCGTTTTTTGGTTGATCTCAAAGAATTTTTTTGACAATAAAAGAGGTAGTATCAATTATAAACACCTTGTGATTTTTTTTGGTGCGGTTTTTGCCCTTTGGCTACCCTTGTTTTTTATTACTATTTCCCAAACAATATCATTTAAAATTGGGGAAAATAGACTTACATGGGGAGTGCCTATCGATGCCTATTTCATTAGGCTGTTTGGATCCGATATTGGGTTGGTTTTATCTGCATTTTCCATATTTGGAGCACTTTACTTGATTTTAAGCAGAGATAATGCAGGCTACTTATTAACAATCTATGCCTTAATTCCGCTGGTTACTTTCGCTGTGCTTACTTTCAGAATGAGTGTTGATACTCGATATGTTATTTTTACTTTGCCTGCATACACTTTATTAACAGCACATCTGTCAATTGAAATCTTTAATAAAATTAGGAAAAGCGAAATTGAGAAATCCTTTCTCAGCATATTGTCAAAGAATCTGGATAAAAACAAAGTCTTAGCTTTCGGATTTTTATTTGGTATAGCTCTTAGTGTAAATAACCTGGTGACTCTTTATTATTACTACGGGTACAACGATCGTGCAGACTGGAAATCTGCATGCGCTTATGTTAAATCCATGATGAATCCAGAGGACCTCATTGCATCTACTGGTGATAAAGTTGTCTATTATTATTTGGGAAAAATCGATTTCAATCTATCTATCGAATTATTCGAACCGGGTGTTTTTGATGAGATAAAGAATTCTCACGAGCGAGTATGGCTGCTTATCAGAGGGAGGATGAAAGCTATAGATCCCGATAACGAATTCAAGAACTGGATAGCATCTCATTGCGAAATAATGATGGAAGCAAGCGGGATCACAGTCTATCTCTTCACTCCACAGAATAAATAAATGAGAAGTGATTTATCATAAGCGAGTAAAAACTTATAAAGAAATAAATGAAACGAAACTAAATATCTCCATCTGTGGGTGGTTTAATGGGCTTAAAGCATAAACGCACCTTCAAACCTGAAACAATTGATAAACTAGTTCTTGAAACGCTGAAAAAGAGCAAACCAAAACCAAAAACTGTCAAAGAACTAGCTACGCTTGTTAATAAGGAGCATGGTGTCCCTATCAAAAAGGTCTTAGATCGAATTGAAGAGTTAGAAATTGAAGGAAAAATTAACTTAAAACAAGCCGAAGGTAAAGGTGCAACTCCAGTTCCAGATAGTATACTTGAATATATAACGAGTTTTAACGAATATTATACGTTAGAATTCTGGGTAGTCATAGGTCTTGTTGTAGCTACAATCCCTGCAGCGCTTTTTATTCCTGCAGATCATCCACTGGTTGCAATTCGCTGGGTTTTAGGAATTATCTTTGTCCTTTTTCTGAGCGGCTATGCGCTAACTAGTGCATTATTCCCAACAGGCGATGAAATTGATGGCATCGAGAAGATTGCCCTCAGTTTTGGTTTGAGTTTGGCTGTTGCCGTCTTTGACGGATTGGCACTGAATTTTCTCTGGGAAATTCGATTAGTTCCACTGCTAGTAACGCTTTCCATTTTTACATTGGTTATGTGGGTTCTATACCTCTTCAGAAAATTAGGAAAGTTCCCAATTTAACTTCCTCTTCCTGAGTACGAACGTTTATTCAGAGTAGTTCAGATCGATTTTTTTATACCATGCCGTAAACATATTTTCTAAAAGACATGATGTTCTAAAAGATTAGTAATAAACAAAGAAAGGCAGAATCAAACTAAGTGAGGCGTGTCACTTGCATAAAGGTGGAGTGCATAAAAAGGGCGAAATTACCCTTGACCAAATTATAAATGAGATTAAGAAAAATCCTGAAATCTACAAGTCAGGAGGACTTGCGTGTTTTATTGGAATTGTCAGAGGGATCGATGAGACAGGGGATAAAGTCACAAAATTAGCATTTGAAACCTATGAGGACAAAGCAAACGAAGCGCTACAAACAATTTGTGATGAATTGATAGAACGAGATGGAATTATAGACGTTCATATTCACCATATTATTGACGAGTTGGATGTTTCCGAAGATATCGTTTATGTTGTAGTCGCTGGAGGTCATAGATTAGATCTTTGGCCAACATTACGCGATGCCGTTGAACGATTCAAAGAGGAGGCACCTATTTGGAAAAAAGAATTTACTATTTCAGGAAATCAATGGATTCATTAAAGATTTGAATCCTCACTTCTAAATCAAAGCAAAAAATTAAATAATCAGATATTCTTTTACGTTGTGTTATCCCATTGTCTAAAGCAGTTTGATTCTGCAGTCCACTATTGTGCGGGGGTCCATGCGGGGGTTGGTAGTGTATGATTGCATTACCACCCATGGCCGAGCGGTCAAAGGCGATGGACTTGAAAGCTTATCGCTTTCGGGTTGAAGCTCAAGATCGAATAATAATAACGCCGATGAAAGACCCATTGACGTAGGGAAACACTAGACCTTCTAGGTTTCGCCGAGGTCTTCGTGGGTTCGAAAAATCGATGAGGAAACCTCATCATCGAAAATCCCACCCCCCGCACCATTAATAACTGTGAAATGTTCCTTGAAGTGTTCGTACAGTAGGGGTTTTCTTTTCTGAAAAACAAATGATATTAATTGCATATCAATTAGAGTAACTTATTGACAAAGATAATTGTTGACATATGGCTTATCACAAGATGGAGGTCTTTAATTGAAGATTGGTGTAATAAGCGATACTCATGACAATTTGGACGCAATAAGGAGAGCTGTCAGTTATTTTGCTAAGAATACAGAAATAATTATCCATGCTGGAGATGTTATCGCACCTTTTTCTGCAAAGATATTCAGAGAGGCGAACATTCCTGTCTATGGAGTGTTAGGAAATAATGATGGAGAATTACTTACAATAGAGATCTTCAATAAACTTGGTGGGAAGGTAAAGCGTCAATTTAATACTTTGACAATGGATAATAGACGTATTGCAGTAATGCACGGGGAAATGGCAGAAGTTATTGAAGCGCTTATCCGATCGAAAATGTATGATATTGTGATCAGTGGGCATACTCACGATACAAGAATCGAGAAAAAAGATGGTGTGCTTCATGTGAATCCGGGGGAAAACTGTGGGTATCTTACTGGAAAATCAACAATTGCTATTATCGACACCGCCACTTTAACTGCAGAAATCATTGAGGTCTAAATAATCTATTGGTGATGTTGACTCTTGAAAGAGAGTATCACTCAAATTCTAAATTCATTTTTATATCCAAAAGCGCTTATTGAGCGGCTTATAACTCAGTATGGAGTGAAACGAACATATTCGCTGCTAGATGCTTTGAAAAAGCCAGTTACCCGGTATACATTACGAGTTAATACATTGAAATGTTCCGCTGAAGAACTTATTGATCAATTTGCGGCGGAGGCTATCGATGCCCACCAGCACCCTTGTTACGGGGACGTTGTCCAAATAAGACTTAGCGGTCCCAATGAACTTCCAGTTCATCCAAAAACCGTGACAATGGATAAGTTCGCAGCAGAGGCTGTCATGTTAGGTGCAAATTTGTATGCTCCTGGCGCACTGCGTTCTAAAAAAACACTTCAGGGAGATGAAGTATCAGTAGTAGATAAGTACGATCATCATGTTGGCAGCGGAATATCTAGAATGACCTCTAGAGAAATGCTTGAAGCGAAAAAAGGCATTGCAGTTGAGATAACACATTCGCTGTATACTTTACCACATTTAAGAGAAACCAAGGCCTATGAGAAGGGTTTATTCTATAGTCAAAGTCTGCCTGCAATCCTCACATCAAAAATTTTAGACCCTCGACCCGGTGAGACAATCATCGATATGAATGCAGCACCCGGCGGAAAGACAACCCATATTGCACAACTCACCTCGGATGATGGAAAGATTATCGCGATAGATCGTTCAAAGCCTAAAATTAAGCGAATGCAACGTCATTGTGAACGGCTAGGAATCCAATCAATCAAGTTAATTCATGGGGACTCATGCAAACTTCAAAAATTGTTGCCATCAGTGGAAGCTGATAGAATTCTCATAGATCCGCCGTGTAGTGCGTTGGGTGTACGCCCAAAACTCTATGAAATCTGGCAAGTAGAGGAACTTGAAGCATTAGCTAGATATCAAAGACGATTTCTCAAGGAAGCGACTAATGTACTAAAACCTGGGGGTGTTATAGTCTACAGTACCTGCACATTGACTCAAGAAGAAAACGAATGTAATATGAAATCAGCATACACAGAATTAGGATTAGAAATTCTGTCACATAAGCCATTTGAAGGAGTCAGCGGTGAACTATTAAATGATTTTCCACTAACAGAAACTGACAAACTTCAACGTTTTTATCCGGATATTCACGATACGCCTGGCTTCTTCATCGGAAAATTACAGAAACCATAGATAGAGAATGAAAATTAAAGAAAAAAATCTTGAAGCGCCAGTAAACTTAAGGAACCATTCTCTTAACAACGATAAGTTTTGAAGGCTTTTTATATTCAACTCCATGCGCTACACCAGAAGGAATATGAAGCGCAGTTCCACCTTTTAAGGTAATAGTCTTATTTTCATATGTTAAAGTGCCTGATCCTTCAATGATAAAAATAATCTCTTCTTCATCGTGTGTATGCTCTTCATGACCCGCTCCAACTCCTGCCTCAAGATAAGTAGTTGATAATTTGCTATCTCCTTTTCCAGCCACAAGAAATCGCCCTAAGAAACCTGGATACGCTATTTTCTTTGGTTCTACATCCTCAACATACGCATACTGGATTTTCTCTTCCATAATTTTCACCTCATGAAGATAAGATGCAACACAGAATCATTTTTTCCGTTCTTTAAATTTTTTGTTTATCATAAGGACGTCTTTTCATCTTTGTGCCACAAATTTCACAAAATATCTCTTTCCTCTTAATATTGCGCATTTCAATTGAATGAAAGCAAGACGGACAATATAACTCCCATTTGATCTCGTAACGAATTCCAGCAGTTGTATACGCTTTGCTTTCAATTCTCAATCGAGACGCTACATTTTGAACAGAATAATCATCAGTAAGAATAACAACTTTATGTCCAGCCTCTTTTTGATCAAGTGCAAGTGAAAGAATTTTTATGTCAGTTTCAGACAATACAACGATGTCCCCACTTTTTTCAGCAGTTTTTTTAATCTTTTCAATTGCAGTTGCAGAGGGCCGACCGATCTTTATAGTTTTGCTTTCTATAGCCATCTCAATTCGAAGTTTGTTTCGAGGGTCCTTAATTTCATCTATAACTTCCGCTACGGTCCATAAGGTTCTATCGATGATATTAGGATCAAGGCCACTAATTAATGCTGTTGCATCTAAAATGAATACCTCAGTCATGATTGATGCTCCTAATAAGAAAACGGTAAATTGATCAGCGGCGATGAATCGTAGTTCCTATCTTCTCACCTTTTGCTGCCCTAAGTATATTGTTTGGATCGCTTCCATTGATAATCTTTGTTAAAATACTTGAGCGAGAAACTATTTTTAGTGCAACTAGATCGAATAATGCATACTCTCCCGCCCGTGAGCCCTTTTTTATGACGAGTTCTTGAAAGTCGTCATAATCCAGTTCATCTATTTTCTTTGCATTTGGGTCCTCTTTTGGGTCGTCAGTATACACGCCATCAACGGAAGTTGCATTAATAAGCATATCCGATCGTGTGTACTCCGCAACTACTGCAGCAACAGCATTTGTGCTTTGTCCAGGCTGTATTCCCCCCATGACAATTATTTTATCCGTTGTGAGAGCCTTTGCTAGTTCAGGGATTTCTCTTGGGGGACATGGATAAGCCGCCTTTCCTAAAGCGGCGATCAACAAAAGCGCATTAATTCGTGAGACGCGTATCCCCATCATATCGGACTGTGCTTCGGGCACATTAAACTTATGAAGTACCTTAATGAAGTCTCTTGCGGCCTTCCCACCACCAACAACTACACATAAATTCATGCCATCATCTTTAAGTGTTGACAGTACCTGTGCATATTGAGAAATTCTGTCTACATTGACGTCTCCTTTCTCAGTAAAAATAAGTGATCCGCCAATTTTCACTACAACACTTTTGACCATTTTTTACTACTCCTAGTTTCACTCCAAAATAAGGCAAGTCATTTTTAAATATGCAAAGGATTCTTAAATATCCAGATGGTTTTTCTCTTACGAAAAGATATCAAATTGCAAATGCCTAATCCATATTACTTTAATTGATTGGCAACTTGCACAAGATAATAATTCTTAGAGAACAAATTAAGCTAATTTCACAGATCAAGTGGATGCACAAAAATGTCGATATCAAAATCAAAATCACTGGAACGCTACAAAACGCGGAAACTCTTAGAAGAGTTAGCAGAAAAAAGGGGATATGGTACTGAACTAATCTCACTGTATATTCCGCAAGGAAAGCAAATCAGTGATGTACAGAATTATCTGAAGCAAGAATATGGCACAGCAGAAAACATCAAATCTAAAACCACCCGAAAAAACGTTAAAAGTGCAATTACAACCTTGCAGCAGAGATTAAAGATTATCCCACAAAGCGTGATTAACGAGCACTCGATAGTACTCTTCGCCGGGGCAATCCCAACAAACGGTCAACAAACGGTCATGGAATTTTACCCTATTGTTCCTCCAGAGCCAATCAATACTTATTTGTACCGATGTGCTAGTGAGTTCGTCCTTGGGCCACTTCTTGATGTTCTCGAAGAAAAGGATACATATGGTCTCATAGTTATTGACCGAAGTGCAGCATATGTCGCTACACTTAAAGGAAATCGCTTGGAGATACACAAGAGACTTACATCAGGAGTTCATGGGAAGCACAGGGCTGGTGGACAATCTCAGCGCCGATTTGAGAGGGTTATAGAGCAGCAGGTTCACGAATTCCTTGTTAGAGTCGGAGAAGGTGCTGGAGAAATATATCTTGAAATCCCTGATTTCAAAGGGCTGTTTGTTGGAGGACCGGGGCCAACAAAGGAAACCTTCATAAATAAAGATTATCTCGATTACCGTCTCAAGGAAAACGTACTGGGGAGTGAAGACCTCTCTTATTCTGAAGAACAAGGTCTTAAAGAACTAATATCAAAAATTGAACCCAAAATTAGCGATGTTCGATATGTCGAGGAAAAGAAACTCGTTCAGCAATTTTTAAGCCATTTAGCTAAGGATACAGGGAAGGCCATTTACGGTGAAAAAGAAATCCGAAATTATTTAGAACAGGGCGCAGTAGCCATACTTCTCTTATCTGAAGCTTTGGATATCATTAGAGTAAAGATATCGTGCGGCTCATGTGACTATACAATCGAAAAAACAATTCGTGTAGGTGAAATTAACAAACTTAAAGAATCTCTTACTGTAGAAGAATGTCCCGATTGCACGAGTTCGCTTTTATCGATTGCGGAAACTAAACCCCTCCTTGAAGACCTAGCAGAGCTAGCCGAAACAGCAGGAACACGTGTGGAAGTAATATCTAACGAGACAGAAGAAGGGTCAGAATTATGGAATGCGTTTAAGGGTATAGCCGGAATTCTAAGATATACTCCGAGCTAAAACTAAATAAAGCAGAACGGTTCGTTTTTTGGATGCTTTGATTAAATTTGAAAAAGTGAACATTAAAAAACCTTATAAAGAATCACGAGGGTAGTTGAAAAAACCCATAAACTAACATCTTCGGAGGGCTTAATATCGTACAATTTGCAGAAAAATTCAAGGCTTTTTGCTTCAAGAAATAGACCTCTCAAAAAAAATATGTTCTCCAAAATACAAAGATGTGTTGATTGGGCTAACAAATTAAAGTTTACTCATTTTTTGCTTGCATTCCTTTATTTTAGATTTAGAAATGATAGAAGGTGCGTTTATTGGCAAAATTAAGACCGAAAATCAAAGCAAAGCGATGGAGTCCAGAAATTGAAGAAGAAATAGCGGAACTTTGGGAAAAGGAATCAACGTTTGCATATGATCGAGAGTCAAATAAGACATTTTTTACTGTGGACACGCCACCGCCATATGCTAGTGGCACCCCACACATGGGTTTCGGCCTTCATTACGCGCAGATCGATATGGTGGCTAGATATGCTCGAATGCAAAATCAAGAAGTTATATTTCCTATGGGTGTGGACCGAAATGGTCTTCCAATCGAGGTTCAAACGGAAAAAGAGTATGGTATTGTCATGCGTGAGACTCCTCGTGATAAATTTATCGACTTATGTCGCCAACTTCTTGATAAGTATGAGGACCAAATTATAAATCTGGCAAGACGACTTGGCCTAAGTTGCTTCTCGTTTGCTAAAGATCAAGTTTACCGTACAGATGATCCCAGATATCGCCAACTTACCCAGGCGACTTTTGTAAAGTTATGGAAAGAAGGCTTGGTCTATGAGGCGAAACGACCAAACAATTGGTGTAAAACATGCGGCACAACCATTGCAGATGCCGAGATCGAATACAAAGAGATCGCATCAACAATATACTATATTAAATTCCGCGTTGAGGAAACAAATCAAGATCTCATCATAGCTACGACTCGACCAGAACTACTAAGCGCCTGTAAAGCCGTTTTAGTACACCCTCTTGATGAGAGAT
>JAECRW010000084.1 GCA_016294985.1 Candidatus Sifarchaeum marinoarchaea
AGCCTTCAAAATGATGGATTTAGCCCAAACTTCTAAAGCACAAGCATCAAGATGTTATCAAGTTGCTAAAAAATACCTTAAAAGAGTACATGTAGGCAATTTGCACATTTTGGGAATCAGAACTCAGAACGAACTAATGTAAAAATGGAACTTCGTCAATTACCAATAGTAAGGAATTCTCCCACGCTTTGTGATTCCAATATAAATTTGATTTGCTGTTTCAAAATTTTGATTAAATACCTCGCGATGTCCCATCAAAACGTTATCGATGATGCTCACTGAATTTTCCTTCTTTTCCTTTAGGAATAGTTCGCAAAGGATTTTATAGGGCTTAAAGAATCCCTTCCATTTCTTTGGGTTATATAATTCCTCCATTTATTTTCACCTCTGAATAATCCCCCTCATTGTTTATTAAAGCCGCCCAAAAATGCACTTGGCACATTTATTTCAATTATAGAATTTGTGAAAAACTTAAAATGCGTTTTGAATTGTGCAATGTCTTTGTTAATGATTTTCTAAACATGAAAATCTACAAATGGTGAAAAATCTATTGACATCTTCCTCTAATTTCATAACTTCTCCCGAAAAAATAAAATTATTCTTTTTGCTAAGAACTACTGATATATCGCTGATTTCTTAAAAAAATGCTAAGATATTTAATCTTTGTAAAGCTCCGCACTGAACGATAGTTTTTTATATTTTATGCTTATTGTAGCCTTGATACTTTTTTACCCTCATTTTTAATTTTGGCATCAATTAACTCATAAGTGGTGACTATGTGAGTAGAGAACAACATAAACAGCTACGAATTCCTTTTCCAGATTCTCCAGACGAAATTATAGCAGGTCCACGACATCTCACGAAATATGAAAAAAGCCGAATAATTGGTGCGCGTGCATTACAACTTTCAATGGGCGCGCCAATCCTTGTAGACTCTGAAGATGTAATCGACCCGATTATGATTGCAGAGCAAGAGTTATCAAACAATGTATTACCCCTTACAATCAGGAGATATCTTCCAGACGGGCGATTTCAGGATATCCCTCTTAAGATTTTGCCAAGACATCCTTATCCGCTCGCCTCGGAAAATGATTAAATCTAAAATCTCTTCTAAAATATGGTCACGAATACTAGTTAAATTGGCATAAACTATTGATGTGGGGGGATGATTTGCGGTAGAGTTTTTCACTTTTACAAAGGTCTCCCCATGCTTAAATAGTTGAGAACTGCTATCTATGGTCACTAAAAATCGTCAACGTACTCAATAAGAAGAAAACAATTCACTACAAAAAAGATCGCTGGGCTTATTTAGAGGATCACACTATCTCGTAAATGCGGATGTTAATGGTGCACTCAACATCCTCAGAAAAGTAATCGGCGATGGTTTCATCAGAAAGCTAGTCGATAGGGGCTGCTGGTTTCAGCCTGTGCGAATAAGGGAAATGATCCACACTTCGCACCAACAATTTTAATACATTCTTGTACTACTTTAGTACAAGTTTAATAAAATTGATGACCTGGATTCTGTTTTATCATTAGAAATTAGTTTTATCTGATATCAGCGAGAAGACCCCTTCCGAGAGGTAGCGGTAGTTGACTGTGTCCATTTCTTCTTTGAATCATACCTGTTTGAAAGATCTCATTAGGAAATGGATGACCAAGTAGTCAATCAACTTATTGAATGGTAGTTCGCGGTGTTACCATCATTTAAATACTCTGTAAAGAAGTTTTCTTAAAGACATAAAAATGGTTAAGTGCGTTAAAATGGCTCGCTCTATTTGTCCTTTGCTTAATAACCACAAACAAGGCTATATTTGCCAAGCATTGAATTCTGCTTTTATTTATGAAGAAGATGTGGAGAATATCTGCAGAAACCCTGAAGCATTTACGTATTGTATTCATTACTCAAAAAGGAATCAGATTACACGAGACTCGCCAAATAGTATAAAAGGAACGATTTGTCTAAAATGTAACTCGATCCAGTTAATTGAAACTCTTTATTTTTTATCTAAAGAAACTCAAACACCTTGCGAGTTTAAAGCACATATTTGCGAAGCATGTGGTTATACTGAACTTTATCGATCTCGTTAATTACTGCTAGTTGTTAACCTACTATTAATTCTCTTCAATTGAGAAAATGTCGAAAAAATGTTAACTAAAAATAAGGCCAAAAAGTAAAGTGTTATTTAGGAATTCTTTTGGTTTTTTAACACTACAGAATTTCTATATCATCTTTTCCTTCACAAAGGACATAACATATTCAATAATGTTCTTGTCGAGCTCTTCATCAGTGTCTATAGTTTCCAAATGGCTTTTTAAATCGGTACATGCTTCATAAGTCGAAATTATGGGCAGATCGAATCTTATATTTAACTTTGAGACAATTAGTGCACCTGCGTGAAGTTGAGAAAGGCCTTGATATCTGATTGCCTTATAAACCTTCGTAATTGCAGTGCGAAGTGAATCATCTCGCTCTTCTTTTTCTCTCCAGCGCGCAAGTTTAATATCGCGCTCTAAGAAATCAGCTGGATCTGTTAATTCTGGACCAATTAACCCATTATTATAGGGTGTGTGTATTACCAGAAATGAATGTTGTTCTGTGTTTATGTTAATTTTTGGCCTCGGAGCGATTTCTAATAATAACTCACATAAGCTTCTTTTAGAGATGAAATCAAGTGGTTTTTCTA
This sequence comes from Candidatus Sifarchaeum marinoarchaea, assembly GCA_016294985.1. Lineage (GTDB taxonomy): Archaea > Asgardarchaeota > Sifarchaeia > Borrarchaeales > Borrarchaeaceae > Borrarchaeum > Borrarchaeum marinoarchaea. Next base: position 2,688 of record JAECRW010000084.1, read on the forward strand.
GTTCCTCAAAAACAACCGAATAATCTTGAAATGAATAATCTACTTCTTGCGAATCGTCTCTATTCTCTTCCAGAATGGGTAGAACTTTGTTTAATGTAGTAAATAGTTTTGTTTTTCCATTTCTAAGCAAGAAATAGGCTTCTGAACGCGAGAGCTGCTTTAATGCTGAAGCAATTGTTGTTGCAGCCTCTATTGGTTTTGTGTGAGTATGGTCATTAAGCCATTTATTCATTACAGGGTATATAATCTCTTTGATGATCTTTATTCTTTCCTCTAAAAGTTGCATCATTTTTTCTACGGACTTTTCATTTCCATCTAACACAGAACGCTCAAGATTTGCCAGATCTCGAATATCCTGTTCTAATTCCTTAGCGAATGTTTTTCGTAAATATTCTATCCATTGCCCTTCAGAAATCGCAAAGGTGAATTCATGTGAATATATCGAGGGAACGGGTGCTCCAACACCATTTCTTCTATCAAACTCCGCCATGATCTCTTCACATGCCTCTTGGGCATCTAATACACCATCTAGTTCGATTTGGTATGCGATCTTAGCTATACTTGCTGGACAGTTTAATTGTTTCGCAAGTTGTTCGACATTTCGATCTGACAATCTTTCTACTTTGGATTCCAATGAACCATATCTTTCTTCAAACTCTTTTATGATTTCAGTTACAGCAGCTATAGATAGCTTATCTAGCTCGCCCTCTTTGTCCAATAATTTCTTTTGAGTTTTTGTTTTTAGCTCAACTCTTGCCTTAATCTCTTCTTCCATTTCCTTCTTTGTTTCTAAGTCATTTTTTAGGTCTTTTTCTACGTCTCTTTCAAAAATCGCACGAAAGGGGTATTCTTCTTCAATTAGCTCTTCCCATGGTTTTACATGTTTAGGTGCTACTTGTTCTAAAGCAAATCCGCTAGCTATAGCGTACTCTGCAATATGTCTAATCTTTTCCTGATCAATTCTTAAACTCTCTGCGATTTCCTTTAGAGGCTTTACACCATCAATTAGGGCTATTACATCGATTCCTTCATTTCCAAAACGTTCGCTTATCTCTTTATTTTCTCTTGATGATGGTATCATAACTATAAATGTTGCTTTCGTTCTTTCCAATACTGTTTCTAAAGTTACGCTTTTAATAAGCCATTCTCTTATTAATCCATCGAGTTTCTCATCGAAAGGTTTGAAAATCTTCACATCTCCAGCCCAATTATCTATTTTATATCGATAATCAGCTAAAAATTCGCGCTTAACAAGATCTAAAAATTCTTCTAACTTTTTCAAATCCACATTAATATCTGCTGCAATGACAAAAATGAGCTTTGGGCTAAATGTAGATTCATATACAAAACGGATATCTTCTGCCACAATAGACTTGATTTTCATGTCAGCATAACTGATGATCGCTGATTGAAATCCTGAAATCAGATCTTCATCAATCTCCGAATGTTCACTGAAGTCTTTGTGCACTAAGCATTGACCAGTTTCCATGATAATCCAGACACCATATTTCATGAAAGTGTACCCCTCATATTCAACTACGCACATGAACAAAAACGCTTTATAGTCTTCCTCTTAATGTTACAACGATTAGTATCCAACCATGATTCATAAATCCTTTGATAGTTTGTTATTTGAAAACCACAGCACTAAGATTTCTTGATAAGAAGTTGAATTCTAATTCAATTGTTTTAGATACCCTCCCATAGGCATCGGTCAACAATGAATTTCTCAGAAAGCAACGGAATAATCATTTTTTTGTTTTTCAGTACTTTAGGCTAATTTATTGCTGAAATTGATGACATAAAAAGATTTTGAAAAAAACATCCGCACAATGCGCTAAATAATGAATGAGCCCCATGTGGTTAGCGCGAAATGAAGTCCAAAACCAATAGTTAGTGAAGTCGCTAGAAGTCGAATTCCAAGACCTTTTGGTGTAATGTCACGAGTGGTCTCGACATAAAGAATTAAGTTTACAGCTAACAAACCACCCAAAACTAATAAAATCGCAGCAATTATTCCGTAACCCTCTTTTAGCATTCCCAAAAATTCAAGAAATGTTGGTATGTCAATTTCCGGTGGTCCTTCTTCTTGCATTAACAATAACATATTTTCTCACCGAAGAAATTCCCTGCCCTTTAGGGCAGGTCTTTAACTGATACTTTTTCTTTTGTTATGGTACAGTAAACTTATAAGAATTGTTACAAAAACCTCTAATAGTGAGGCTTTAAGAAATTTTCCCTTTAAATGGTGTCTTAAAAATGGCTAAAAAATTGAAGTGTAAGAATTGCGGAAATACCGAATTCGGTCAACCTGTGAAAACATGGCAGATGTATTCTCCACTGCCTGATTCACAAGGGAATATCACAATCACGATAATGGGGAGTTTTGAATGCACTTGCGGAAAAAAAGTTCGGGGCGCTGTCAAGAAAATCAAAACTGATCAAACAGCAGGAGGCACTTACGCTAAGAAAGAAAAACTTTTCGAGACACTTTCAAATGCTACCGATACGATTAATTTGAAAGAACTAAGTTCAACATTAGATATTGAGATTAGCACCCTCAAAAAAGTAGTGGAAGTTTATATTAAAAAAGGGAAAGTGAAAGGGCAGGTATCCGCTGATTCATTCATACCAAAATAGATTAGATTTTAATGAAATGTCTTTCTTTTTTGTTGTGATAGTTCCGATAGATATTTCAATCTCTTGGTGTATTTTTCCTATGTTTGTAGCTATTCGGTTTCTAACTACTGTGTTATAGGGTAATTGTTGTCCGATGAAATTCTTAGTAGATAAATCGAAAGATAGAAAGGATATGTCAACTACCCCACCCTAAAGGGTAGGGCTTGGGAAATCAAGTCCCTTAGTTGATTAGAGGGCTTCTCTTTATTTATGGGAAGCAGCAGTTGTTGAGGTTATGACACCCTGGGGTGCTCCACTAGCCCCTTGCTCTGTCGTCCGCCGATTAAAAGTCCTGAGGGGCAGGGACGGTGTCACGGACGTGTAAGCCTTAACAACAGCCTCGAAGTGGACCAACCTACTTTAAAGCAATTTAAAGGAGGCGATAGGTCTTGAGAGTACCTATCTATGTGTTAAACATGAGGGGGCATCCTCTTATGCCTACCACACAAAGAACAGGAAAAAAGTTATTACAAGAGAGTAAGGCAAAAGTTGTAAAACGATGTCCTTTTACTATTCAGTTAACCTATGCCACCGGGGAAGCAATGCAGCCGATTAAACTCGGAGTGGATATCGGATATACGAAAATCGGCTTTAGTGCCACAACAAAAAAACTAGAGCTGATAAGTGGCACGTTAACGCTTCGCAAAGACGTTTCTAAAAAGCTAGACGAACGACGAAGCTATCGTCGAGCGCGCAGAAATAGACTGTGGTATAGAGAACCGCGTTTTCTTAATAGGAAAAAGGACGAAGGCTGGTTAGCACCTAGCACTCAGCACCGGTTAGCTTCACATCTGAGGCTAGTCAAAAAACTGGAGTCATTGCTGCCGATACGCTTCAAAAAAGTAGAAGTTGCCAATTTCGACGCTCACAAAATGCAGCACCCTGAAATTACCGGCGTAGCATATCAGCATGGCGAGCTTCAGGGCTACGAAGTCAAAGAATACCTTTTAGAGAAATGGGGACGAACATGCGCCTATTGCGGTAAAACAGACGTGCCATTAGAAGTCGAGCATATCATTCCGAAAAGCAGAGGTGGAACGGATCGAGTGTCCAATTTGACGTTATCCTGCAGAGCTTGTAATGTCAAGAAAGGAGATCAGACTGCTGAGGAGTTTGGGTATCCTACCCTCCAGCAACAGGCAAAGAAGTCGCTTAAAGCAACTGCCTGTCTGAATACCATTCGCTGGAGGATAGTAGAGCAGTTAGGAGCAGAACATACTTACGGATATGTC
>JAECRW010000085.1 GCA_016294985.1 Candidatus Sifarchaeum marinoarchaea
AATTTTACTGCTTTCTGATGACAGTCAATTGCCTTCTGAAACATACCTAGTTTTCCGTAAATGAGTCCCATCATATGCCACGCTTTTGCAAAGTCAGGTTTTATGTCCAATGCCTTTTGAAAAGCTTTAAGAGCTTTTTTAGACTCGCCTAGTTTGTAATATGATATTCCCATGTTGTTCCATGCCATATAGTATTTTGGATTAACCTTTAATGCCTTCTTGTATTCTTTAATGGCTTGTTGATATTGTCCTTGCTCCCAGAATTTATTTCCTCGCTCATTATAGTCAACTGCAGATATCCCGAACCACTCCAATACCAATTTTCCGAATATACACTAGATCCAAAAAATTATCTTAAAATAAAAACTCAATTGATAACATCTATTGATTTACGCATGTTAGTTTGATTTTCCAATTAAAATATCTTTTGTGCGGCCGCAACTCCTGCTCCCAGTTTAACATCAAATCCTAGTTCTTTTAAAGTCAATTCTATGAGAGCTAAAGTGAGAAGAACTTCCCGTTCCGAACAGAGATTCATATGTGCAACACGAAATACTTTGCCCTTTATTTTTCCTTGCCCGCCTGCAATTAACACCTTGTGCCTTAGCATCGTTTTCCTGAATGCAGCATCATCTAATCCGTCCATATATTTAACTGCTGATACTGTATTAGATGCATATTTTTCATTAGCAAATAATTCGAAGCCAATTTGTTTCATGCCTTCTTGGGTAGCTTTTGCGCAAAGTCTATGCCGTTTAACGCGGTTTTCATATCCTTCATCTACAATCAACTGAAATGCTTCTTTTGCAGCATAGAATAGCGGTAGTGCAGGTGTAAACGGGGGATCGAACTTTTTAGAACTCTCTTTATACTTTTTGAGATTTAAATAGTAGGAAGGAGTGTCAGTTCTTCTTTCAATTACCTCCCAGGCTCTTTGACTTACTGCAATCATACCTAATCCTGGAGGAAGTCCAAGGCATTTTTGAGACCCAGTAACTAATATATCAAAGCCCCATTTATCGGTTTCGCAATAATCACCGCCAACCGACGTTATTCCATCGACAAGAAGAAGTTTATCATATTCCTTGGCAATTTTTCCGATTTCTTCTGCAGGATGCAATACACCAGTGGAGGTTTCGTTATGAGTGAATGTGATAATCTTGATATTAGGATTTGCTTCCAGTGAAGCAATCACGTCATCTGGATTTACTGCAGTACCCCATTCTACATTTACAGGGATTGATTTTCCGCCATAAGTCTGAGTTATTTCGCCCCAACGTTCTGCAAACTTCCCACCCATAATATTAAGTACTTCATCGCCTTTTGAAACCAAATTTGCAATTGCAGAGTCCATGGCTGAGGTACCAGAGCCGGAAAAGATGAACATATCATTTTGAGTCCGACAGATCTTTTTCAACATCTCTATGGATTCTTCAAGGAGCTCGCGAAATTCTTTTGTCCTATGGCCATAGATTGGACGGCTCATAGCCAGATATATTCTAGGATGTACTGGAACAGGTCCAGGGATCATTAAAAGTATGTTCTTATCATCCATTTTGAAACCACGCAACAAATTTAATGTTAGATATCTTGAGATAACTTTACGTAAAACATTCTATTTAATTGGATTTGTACCATGACGATTACATTTTTATTTCATAGAGATGTTGATTACTACTTCAAGGGATTAAAAATGTGTGCACATGTTTTTTTTATAGTATGTGACGGAATGGGAGACCGTCCTATCGAAGAATTAGATGGAAAAACCCCTTTAGAATTTGCAAATACTCCTTGGTTAGACAAGTTATCCGAAATTGGAATTAATGGAATTATGCATACACTTGGTACGCCCGGTATAGTTCCTGGGAGCGATACTGCACATTTAGCACTTTTTGGATACGATCCGCATGTTTATTACTCAGGTCGTGGAGCATTTGAGGCCATTGGTGTAGGATTGGAAGTGAAAGAAGGCGATGTAGCTCTACGAGGCAACTTTGCGACTATTGATGAGAATTTCAACGTTTTAGACAGACGTGCTGGACGGTATGTTCCTGAGGCAGATCAACTTGCTGAACTAGTCAATGGATATAAATTACCAGCGACTCCCGAGATAGAAGTGATAATAAAGCATGCTACGCAACACAGATGTGCTGTAATACTCCGTGGGCCAGGATTAAGTCATAAAATCACAGATACTGATCCTCATGCAACAAATGTAAAAGTAAAAACTTCTAAACCTTTAGACAATAGTGAAGAAGCTAAGAAAGCCGCTTCTATCGTGAACGAATTATCTTCTAAATTCCATGAAATTCTCAAAGATCACCCATTAAACAAACAACGACAAGAGCGTGGTGATCTGCCAGCAAATATCATTATACTCAGAGGTGCAGGACAGATACCCAATGTGACACCACTGGATCAGTTATATGGAATAAAAAGTGCAGTACTATCAACGAATGCGCTCTATCGGGGCGTTGCTCAGAGCGTAGGTATGGAATATATTCCAGTCACTGAGAAAAAAGACGATTATACGTTTCTTGCTGCTAAAGCACTTGAGCTTTTCGAACAATATAATCTATTCTTTATACATGTCAAAGACACAGATAATGCCTCGCACGATGGAAAAGTTGAAGAAAAAGTAAAAGTTATTGAACGAATCGATAAAATGGTTGGTCATTTATTTCCAAAAGTAGAAAACAAAGAAGCATACATCTGCGTAACTGCAGACCATACTACTTCAGTAAAAGCCAAAGATCATGTCGGTGATGATGTACCCGTTGTAATCGCTGGTCCTCAAGTGCGTAGTGATTCTATTCAGTCATTTTCAGAGCGAGCATGCGCAATGGGAGGGCTCAACCGAATTCGAGGTTTCGATATTATGCCCATCCTGATGAGTTATTTGAAAAAGACTCCAATGTTTGGCTCTTAGCCATTTTTTTGAAATTTTATGAAAACTTATCGAAGTTAATAGCCGTTTTTGAAGTTAACATGCTCATCTATGAAGTATACCAAAATCGAAGCAATTATAAAGCTAGTATCCTCTCAGAATTGTGTAACAAGCTCATCTGACTAGGTTACAAGTAGAATGTATTAATTCCAAAAGTTGATGCAAATATGGTTTGGCCTCCTCCTTACGGATATACAGCGCCTCGAAAGCGAACTTCTCTTACAGAAATTATTCATATACTTGTTGGGACTGTCCTTGTGTCACTAGTGATAGGTTCTTTCTTTTTCGATCCACTAAATCTATTTTCAGATATTGCAATGAACCAGAGTCAAATATTCTTATTCGCACTTGTATCAATCCTAGCTGCGCCTGCCTTCATCCTTCATGAGTTAGCTCATAAATTCGTGGCACAAAAATATGGTTACTGGGGAGAGTTCAGGCTTATTCCTTTCGGTGTCGTTCTTACAATAATTTCTATCGTTTCTCCGTTTAAACTAGTAGGACCAGGGGCTGTGATGATAGCGGGAGCAAACATCACACGAGAGAAAAATGGAAGAATCTCTCTGGCTGGACCAATAACTAATTTCATACTGATTGGAGTGTGTCTTCTTTTCGTGCCTGTTTTGCCATTCACAATATCATTTCCGGGTTCAAATATTGAGACACCTTTTCTGGTTATTCTTGCCCAACTTAACGCTATCATTGCCGTTTTTAACCTATTACCGATCTCAGTCTTAGATGGGAAGAAAATATTAAGTTGGAATAAAACAGCATGGGTTGTTTCTATGGCCTTATCCGGTTTCTTCTGGGTAGTAACTCTTTCCGGAGTTTTTAGTAACCTCGTCTGGGTTTTAATGGGAATAAGCGTTCTGATAGTTGCAGGGCTGGTATATTGGAACTTCTTCAGAGAAGCGAAAGGAAAGAAGATAGAAATAATTGACGCTTCAGAAATGCCATATGTTCAAAGAGTTATACGAACATCCTCAGGGCCAGTACCTATGGAAAAAACAACAACCCCTTCAAAATCTGTGCTCGTCAGCGAGTGCGAGCAATGTGGAAAATCGGTGTTTCTTCCCTTCAGGTGTTGGCGTTGTGATGGCTTTTTCTGCTATGACCATAGATTGCCAGAAAATCATAATTGCCCTAGTTTAGGGTCGTGAATCTACTTTAAAGGACGAAAAATAGGCTATCAGTGTCTTTTCTAATAATTTTCCAGTAAATTGGACGAATTAATTTTAAGGAGTAAGGAGAATTACAAACAACTGAAAACTAGCTGATTTATTGAATTTTGAGGTTTAAAAAAAAAGAAAAGGGAATATATGAAAGATTAGACGCATAAATTTAACCCTTGATTGCAAGAGAGATGTCGGACATCATAACTTTCTTTCGTCCAGCATGCTTTGCAAAACCGACAGCCTTTCTCGTGAGTGATTCACATTCTCCTTCGAGATATTCAACGAGTTTCATTACTGCATCTTTAGCTACCAATTTTGCGCCAGCATCTTTCATAAGGTCTCGAACTGGGGCAATTGCTAATCGTGGCATATAAACAACTCCACTTCGAAAGAATGAATGCTTTCATTCTTTCTGAAAAGTATTTGTACTTAGATTAATATATAAAGCTTCTGGTTGCCACAATCATTCTCCCCAATTTGATATACTTATGAACTCGGTACTCATCGAAAGTCTTGATATTCCATACGCCGCGCGCGTAATTGGAGTCAATCAGAGACCCTGCATATTACAGAGATATTATGTCACAGCTATATATTTGGGTAACAAAATATACCCACTTCGGGTATGATGTAACCATGATTCCCTTTTTGAGTATATTAAATCATAGAGAGTATCTCAAAGCAAATAACTTAACTCCATCTCACCATGAACTCTCCGCCTCAGAATAAGGATTAAATTTGCATAGAACTTTGGTTAAAGTTTCTAGCACAAGCTACGGAAAGATAAATAACTAGTTTAATGAATTTCAAGGACTGAAAAAAAAGAAAAAAGGGGTATAGAAAGACTAGACGCAAGAAATTTAGCCTTTAATGGCAAGAGTGATGTCAGTCATCATAACTTTCTTTCGTCCGGCGTGTTTTGCAAATCCGATCGCTTTTCTCGTGAGTTCCTCAACTTCGGCCTCAAGGAATTCAACGAGTTTCGTTAATGCGTCTTTAGCTACCAGTTTTGCGCCAGAGTCTTTCATAAGGTCACGAACTGGGGCAATTGCTAATCGAGCCATATAAACAACTCCACTTCTAAAGAATGAGTGCTTTCATTCTTTCTGAAAACTTATAAACCCTGTAACAGTATATAAAGCTTCTGGTTGCTCCAAACCTTCTCCCCAATCTAACACCTCGATGGACTCGGTATACATCGAAAGTCTTGATACCCCATACCCCGCGCGCGTAATTGGAGTCAATCAGAAACTAGTTGATTGATAGAAAATTCAATTCATAGTGACACATTTGGATAACTAAATGAACACTCTTCAGGAGATATTGAACATCATTTCTCTTTTCTTCGATAATGCATTATATAGAGCAGCAATTTAAAAACAACCTGATTCCTTCGCAGAGTACAAAAGGAAAAGAGAAATCTTTTTTTAAATTACAAAAGCGTTTAAGGACCGCAAATGGTCTTTGAACTTAATGTTGAAAAAATTTGAAGTGTTTTTTGTGTTTATTATCCTCACAAGGTCTGAAGAGATATGGTTTCCTGTATCCTTAATAAGACGACTAACGCTCCAAAAACGGGAAATATAGCAAGGATCATAAACATAACGCGTAGACCAAACATCTCAGCCAAAATACCTGCAATAATTGACCCAATTACTGCTCCAAAGGTTATGCTGGAATTGAGAAAACCCATTGCTTCATTATGCTTGGCTTCAGGTGCTACATCGGATACGAACGCACTGCCTCCAGTGTAGATGGAAGCAAACACCAAGGAATAGAATATTTGCGTTACAATTAGCATAAAGAGTGTATTTGCAATTGCATAGAGCACCAAAGCAATGCTAGTTCCAACTAAACCGAAGATAACAATTGGTTTCCTCCCAATTTTGTCAGACAAGTTTCCAATAGGTGTCATAAGAACTCCCGAAAGACCCATGTAGATTGCAACGAGCATCCCAGCCCAAAATGTTGACGATATTGACGCAAAGAAAATTGGTAGTAGAGCAAATGAACCTAAGTAAGCAGTATATCTTAGGAAAATGACAAAATAAAACCAACTTAAGCTGTTTTCTTTTAGTTGCTTTCTCCACTACTAGGGTTCTGCTCTAAGTAGCAATACGTACCTTTACGTGTAAAAAGGACGTAGCTACGGCGAACTTGGGCTTCCTCGTATCATGTGGAGATCTCGCGAGTTCATCGATCTCCTTCCACTCCGCCCCTGTCTGGGTGAACCCTCCCACCACGTGTGTTACGATCTGGTCGAACCACAGCTCGTCGTGGGGAAGACCCTCCATTCTTAGGTAGACGTTGATGGCAGCATTCAACTGTCGTCTATCCTCAAGCCACAGGGCCCACACTCGAACATCGTGCCTTTCAGGTCTTTATTCACCCACCCACATCTGGAACAGTTGTGCGAGGTGTAATGCGGCAAGACGA
>JAECRW010000086.1 GCA_016294985.1 Candidatus Sifarchaeum marinoarchaea
TTGACCATTGCTTCACCTTGTCTGGAATGCAGACATTCCACCCATACCTATATTCAAACCAAAGAGTCTCTGGACTATAGCACCAAACGCAAAGCTGGTCATCGCGTACCACCAGACAAATAACATGTGATACAGATTATCCACACCTAAATTTGCGCCGAAGAACTCAATTGGAAAGCTGAAAGGAAGAACTACTACGTATCTAGCTTCTTCACCCGCTATAAGAGGTAAGTAGCCATTAAAGAATCCATTTATTATCCAGAAAAACGCAAAGAACCCTGGCATGTAAATGAACATCGGTTTGAATCGCTCCATCATCACTTTACTTTGAATTTTTTGTATATACCTTTCTTTACGTTTCACCTTCCGATAGAGTCGCTTATTCGCGGTTCTTTGGGCTTCAGCCTTTGCCTTATTCCAGGTTGCGATTTCCTTCTGGTAGCGATTAAGTTTTTTCATGTCCATTACTAAGCTACTAACTACACTAATCACTACGGAGAGTAGAAGTGATAAGCTTACGATAAATAGAGTGGAGCCTGGACGCTGTCCTATACCAACATTATGTAACCATGCATAAAACGGAATTAGAAAATCCCACCATGCCATTTTCAATTCACACCCTTCAATACGACTGCTAATTCTTCTGCAGTCTTATCTACCATACCTTCCTTATTTGTAACAATTTTAACAGTAGCTCCAGTAAGAGTACTGCATGTAATTGCCGCTGCCCGACATAGGTTCTGATGAGTACTTATTTCCAATGCAGAATCTTTATCACGAAGTCTGCTTTCATCTTTTGATCGTCTACTGAATATAGACTCTGGTTCTGCTTCAACCAATACTATTACATCTGGCTCAAGTGTAGTGACAACCCATTCGGGTAATCCAGCTAAATAGCCTTCAGGCGTTTTTATAAGCATATGTGTATCGACTATTAATAATTTTCCCTGTTCAGCCTTTTTGGTGATGGTTTCAGCTGCTGTCTTTTGAATTTTCCGTTGTTTTTCAGGTGGAAGTAGCCGCATTTGATCTCTATTTTCTACAAATCCCGAACTTACTGCTGTCTCAAACATAACTGAGCCATAATTTACTATTTCTACGGTATAATCTTGTCTTGCAATATCTGCCGCTTTATTTAGGACTGTGGTTTTACCCACGCCTGGGATTCCTGTAACAATAATAATCCGCTTTTTAGTTGTGCTCATTAGTTTGGCGCTCCGTAGACTCATCCAAATCCTAAGAAGTCTCTGAGAGCCGGGTGCATATCCGCTAATCTCTCTTTGGAAATTATTTCAAAATATTGCTGGATTATCATGGTCGCTAATAGAATTCCCATGCCTGTACCGAGCGCACCGAGGAAGTCTGCAAAAGCGGCAATAAGTGCGATTGCCACGCCACCCCAGATCGATACGGGTCCGATGTAACGCTTCAATAACTTTTCAAGAATTTTTGGACTTCTTCTAAATCCGGGAACCATCATTCCCGCGTTGATAAGTTGTCTCGACACGTCTTTCGGCGCCATACCGCCTACCTCGATCCATGTGACCGAGAAAATAGCACACGCAACAATCAGTACCAATAGATAAGTCACGGCTCGTAATGGGTCAGCTGTAACCAGTTCTAGCCCTCGTGGAGGCGTTAAATAGTAAACTAGGCCTCCAGTGGGGTTCAACCCTGCATCTGTAGACTCAAAAGTACCAATAATGTTGTACCAGAAGTTTGAGTTGCTCTTATTATAACGCGACCATAAGAGCTGGCCAACGAGGTAGATGTTGGCAAAGAATGCCGCGGCTAAGATAACAGGGATATTAGAGCTGTAAAAGAATTTGATAGGATATCGGCCTTTAAAACCACGATATTTGGCATATTGAAGTGGTACTTCTATCCTAATTGATTGCATGTACACCACGATAATGAAGACTATAGCTGTGGCAGTGAATCCAGTCATATCTGGAAGATTGCCTGGACGGTCAAAGGCCGTCAATGCATCCCCTTCCCACACATATTGGCCTAAAGCTATGAGTGCACCATGATATTTTCCATCTTCTGGTGAAATCACAAGCCCCAAAGAGTTCCATGCTACCTGCTCAGCAACTCCTGCAGCAATAAACAAGGAAACACCTGAGCCGAGGCCCCATCCTTTTTGCAACAATTCATCCATAAGCATCAAGACTAAACCTGCGAAAATTAACTGAATGAATATTAAAAGTGTAGTTTCAGGACGTAGCGTTCCAAAAGCACCGCCTATAAGGTAGGCTAATGCCTGAAAGACTGTCATTACAATGCTCAATACCTTCTGAGCTGCAGTAAATAATGAACGGTCTTCTGGGTTCGAGAAATCCACATCAATTATTTGTGATCCTGATAAAAGTTGCATAATGAGCCCTGCAGTTACGATTGGGCCGATCCCAAGCTCCATGAGTGTTCCTCTAGAACTTGCGAGAATTGTTCGCATCCAGAAGAACGGATCTGGTCCTATGTTTTTAGGAAGCCCAAACAAAGGAATTTGGGCCATAACTAGATAAAGAAGAAGGCAAAGTACTGTATAAACAGCTTTTTCTTTGAATGCAACATCTCGATCCGGCTTGCCGACTTCGGGTATGACTCTCGCAATTGGCGCGAAAATGCGCAAAAACGTGCCTGGCAATAACTTCACCTAATCTTCGCTATTTATGTTTCGAATTATTCTTCAGAAATAGGGACTGCTTTTCCCCCAGTTGCTTCTATTTTTTCTATTGCTTTTTCCGAAAAACTATGAGCTTTTATATTCATTATTCTGGAGACTTTGCCGCCTCCCAGAATTTTTTCGTATCCGAATTTTGTGGCATCTATTTCTACTGTTTGATCACTAAACTTGACGCCTTCTTCATCTTCTGGAAGAGTTTCAATTAATTCTTGAAGAGCACCAACATTAATAGATCGGTCCTTTTTAACGAGTTTTGATGGTCTCTTGAAGCCATAAGTCCCAATTGTTGCTCTTTCAGCTTCAGTCAAACCTGACTTAAGATGTTTATTTTTACCTGCCCAGCCCTTGCCGCCGCGCATTCCGGCTTTTCTATGCTGACCAACCCTTCCAAATCCATGCATGCGTGATCCTCGATATTTTCTTGTTTTTTTCTTTTTTCTGATCATTGTTAGGCCCTTCCTTTTAAAATTAAATCATTTTTTGTACCAGTTCGTTAATGTCTTTTCCACGATAACCGAGGTCGCCACCATCTGAATAGGATGTTTTTACATCCTTTAAGCCCTTTCGGGGTGGGTGCAGCCGAAATACCTTTTTTAACGCAGGTAAATCCGAAAGATCTGCTTTAAACCCGTAAACTGATTGTGCAAATTCTGAGACAGATGAAAAAGAAGTTTTTCTTTTAATAAGGTCATCAGTTACCTTTCTTTTGGTTTCAGTTAATTCGCCTCTATTCGTTAACAAGAGTTCTACGGTTTCTGAGTTTATTTCGCCCCACGTTGCCCAATCTTTTATTTTCTGTAACATACCTCGATATGAAGGTCTGTCGTCAATGATAACACAATTAAATCTACGAAACAGGTTAAGCATTTGCAGTGTATCCTCAGTAGTCTTTCTCACATTAACCCGGCCTCTCATTCGGATAACTGCTAATCGTTTTCTTTCTTCCACTTATATCAGCCTCAAGCCCAATCTTGTGGGGTCATAATCTTGTTTGTTTCTCGCAAGGCGTTATATACGGCGTATGCGTAATTTACAGTGGTTCTGGTGTTTCCCCTACTCTTTGCCCAAATATCTTCTATACCTGCTAAGCGCAACATAGTTTTGCCAACATCACCTATTGCTAATCCTGTGCCTTTCGGAGCAGGAAATAATGTTAAATTAACACTTCCTGCTTTTCCTTTGACTTTAAATGGTACGGTGTGACCTAATCCACAAGCACATTCCCAACTCCCACATGAACGCCTAATTGGAATAACACTAAGTTTCGCCACGAGAATAGCTTTTCGTATAGCGGGCCCAATTTCTTTCGCTTTTGCGCTACCAATTCCAACATAACCATCTCTGTTCCCAACAACTACTGTTGCCTTGAACCTGCTTTTTTCGCCAGCATCTGTTTGTTTTTGGACGAGATTAATATCAAGAACTTCTTCTTGTAGACCGGGAAGTAGGGTGTCGATTATTTGGGATTCTTTGATGGGTAAACTCAACTTAAACAACTCATCAACCGATGTTATCCTGCCTTCCTGCACCCATCGTCCTATTCGTGTTCTTGGTATCCAGCCTTCAGTAGGGTCTTTTTTTTCCTGTGGTCTACGACGTCTTCTTCTGGATTTGGACATATTAATTAGCCTCCTAATCAAAAGAACTTACAAGTTTCTTCTTAACTTCATCAAAATGTTCTGGAAGGTCTTGAGGTTGTAATCCTCTCTTAACGACTAAAGAGAAAAAGCGTGTCTTTGTTGTTTCTTCTTCTGCCTCTGATAATTGTTTTGCATAGGTTGCTATGTCTTCTCCTCGTATACGTGATTCCTCTGGTAAGACATCTTCGCTATATGGTATTGAAAGCCCTGCATCTAATGCGCCTTTTAATGCAGCAAAAACTTTTGCACCTTTAATTGGGGAAATTAACCCAATATCTACTACTGCATCTTTTAATCCTGCCTTTTTTGCGCGAAATCCTGCTAATAATCCTGTAAGATAAGTTGCAGGCATATTTCCACAATTTCCTTTCCAGTTGAACGTATCTCGCAATTCTTTAGAATGTGCGGAAACAATAACCTGATCTCCCTTCAGATGTGGTTTAAGGATCTGAACCATGGTATAACGATTAGATCTTCTAATAACAAAACGTAAGCGATTAGATAATAGTAATTTCCTACGAAGATGAAAGTTTGTTTTGCCTTCTCTCCGTCTTCGGAAAACTACTCTGTATCTTGGTCCATAAGTTTTCATATAATTCGTGCTCCTTTTGTGCGCTTTAACTATATTCAAAAATCATCGACGATACAACTCTTGATCCTCACAAAATGTGTCTAAATGAGCAACGCTTCGAAAACTATTTCCTTTAGCTTTTCTATAAAGCATACGATACGTTGCAGGCGTAATCATTCTCCGAGCACGCAATTTCTTAAGATGTTTCCTGAGGGGACGGATCTTTTGGATCCATCTACGTTTTTTAGGAAGTCTAGCAGTTTTCCTTCCAGCTCTGCGTCCATAGCCCCGTCTTCTGCCGAGTTTCCTTTTTTTGTGTAATTTTTTGGCTCTTCCGTGACTAATACCTTTTTCTGGTTTCTTTTTTATGAAGCCATCGTGGATCAATCTAGTGATATCTTCACGACGGATTGCCATGGAAACCTCCTCAAGACGAGCGGGGTCGATCCAGACCCTCGAAACGCCTACTTTCAATATGTCAGCCGCAAGCTCTTTTTGATTTTTTAGATTCATTTTCAACACACACGTGAACTATTTTTTTCACGATTTATGAATTATTATTATTATTATTCTTACAGATATCTTTTTAATTCAAATACTGAGGATTATGGAGTCACTACTTCTAGTCTTCTTCCTCCAAATCATCTAATTCAAATTCTTCTAATTCAAATTCTTCTAATCTTTCTGTTTCTGAAAGTTCAGCTAGTTCTAGAGGTATTATTGGGTTCACTATGGTTATATCCAGATTTCCTGCTTGATCTATTATTTGTGATCTTTTTCTTGCCCCAACTGTATGGGCGATTCTTACAATTTCCTCATCAGGGTTAATCTTTTCTAGTTCATCTGGATTGTGAACAAGAACTTCTTTATATCCTAGAGGATGTAGATTACGAGTATGTCTTGGTCCTTTATAGCCTGTATTTACAGACTTTGGAAGTCCTTTCTTTTTTTGACGCATTCTTGAGTCAATTCCGCGTGGTCTCCTCCATGGTTTCTTAACTCGCTTGTAGCGCCAACTTTCCTGCCTTCGGAACTTAGGTTTCTTTGCTTTCTTCTTCTTTCGTTCCCGAAGGAGTTTTGCATCAATCATGATTTTTCCTCCAACTAACTTAATGAGCTGAAAGTTCTAAATTATCTAAATGTTTTTCAAGCATTATGTAGCTTAATAATTGGAATTACACACGGGGCAGAATAGAAGAGTGGTAGTATGTTTTTTAAGTTTATCTATCTCTCAGTGTGTACCAGCTAAACACCTCAAAACCCGCACATCTTGTAGGAAAGGACGAGTTCGTAACTATAAAAAGAAACGAAAGTTCACCAAGCAGCGATGATGAGAATTCGCGTCTGCATATTTCAAAAAAATGTTTTTGAAAAAGAAAAAAGGATGGCATCAACTGTGTTGGCGTTCCATGTTAATCATTTTTACTACTTTTTCAGCTAAGTCTCTTGGCAGTCCTGGCACGTTTAAGATCTCGTCGTCCGTTAATTCTTGCAATTTTCGTCCATTATTTAAAGCCCACTCCGTCACATAGACTAGACCTCGTGTTGCAATTATCGTATCTGGGTTTAATGACATGCTGTTAATTCCCGCTTCTACAATGAAGGCAGCTATGGATGGAAAGTCTGACGGTGCTTGACCACA
>JAECRW010000261.1 GCA_016294985.1 Candidatus Sifarchaeum marinoarchaea
TGAATTAGCTGAAAAGATCGTAAATGGCCAAGATCTTGATTTATATCACAAACAGCGTATTATTTTACTTAAGAAGACTCTTGAATCTTTGTTTGAAGATGATGCTCCAAAACAAGTGAAATTAGGGGAATATCTTTAGTGAATTTGTATTTAAAGTTACATCTTAAGACAAATAAACGCCAATCCAGCCCAATATCCATTTTCTCCTGAAAAGGGGGGGTATTCTTGGAAGAATCATATAAATATATAAATTCAGATTTACAAATACACTGTGAATATTGCTTGAAACTTAGGTATCGATTAACTAATGTGGTACATTTTTCCACAAAACCGAATTTAGAGTTGAAGACAGCATTACTCCAGTGAGGCGTAATAGCTATTAAAATTAAATCTTTTTGAGGGATTCTTTTGGAGAAAGCTAGTGACATTATGACCACAGATGTGGTCTGTGCGAAAGTTCCAGGAGTACGAGAAGATATCTTCCAATTAATCCAAGAGCACAACCATTTTGGGTTTCCAGTCGTGAAAAAGGGAGAAAACACACTTGTAGGGATCGTGACTAAAACTGACTTAATGGGAAAGCCAGATGAGAATCAAATAGCGCTTCTTATGACACGTGATGTGATTTCTATAGACAAGAACGCTTCTTTAAAAGAGACGGCCTCCATCCTCTTAAATAATCGAATTCGCCGTATTCCTGTTGTCGAAGATAGTGAAATAGTTGGTATTATAACAACAGCTGACTTTGTGCATAAAGCGATTCTACGTGCAAATATCAATGATCCAATTGAGAAATATATGAAGCAAGAACTTGTTACAGTTTATGAAGGCATACCACTCCCTGTTGCCTTGACCATAATGGAATTGGCAAATGTCGAACTTATGCCAGTTCTTAACGACGCCTCGGAACTTTCTGGAGTAGTAGGCAAGGCTGACCTCATAGCGTCGTCTGAAGTCATCTCAGAACGAAAAATCTCAAGTATGTCTGCGGAAAGTGAAGGTGACTCGTGGTCTTGGGATGCTATCCCTCAATTGGTAGTTACAAAAAAAGAACTCAGACTTCCTTCAAAACCTGTCTCTGAAATTATGATAAAAAACGTTATCTCAACATTCGAGCAAACTCCGATCAGTGAATGTGCAAAATTAATGAGGAAACATGATGTTGATCAAGTGCCTGTGACAACATTAAACGGCGAACTCGTTGGTATTATACGTGATACAGATTTACTGCAGGCATATTTCGATAAACTCTCTGCAAAATAATCACTAAAGCGATCTCTAATAATTTTGTTATAATAAGGTTGATAATATTATGGAGGCCAAGCTCGAATCATATGAGATTCGTTATAGAAAGATTAAAAATAACTAAAACAGGATATTGAATCCATTCCCTCCATGAATAAAGGATGTACTTCGCTTCGGTGATTTAAAATGGTTCAAATCGCACGCCGTAGGTCTAAAATACTTTATATATTGCTCTTCTTTCTACTAGTTTCTTTAATTAGTGCTTTTACGCCGCATGATACATATGCTGCAGAAAGAAAGGTTATTCTTTTCGATCAAGTTCATCTACAATTTTATAATTCAGAGCGCATGCAATCT
>JAECRW010000262.1 GCA_016294985.1 Candidatus Sifarchaeum marinoarchaea
GGCATATCCTTTCTCTGAGATTATTAATGGAACAATACCAGAATGACGGTTATGTTATCTCACCCGCCAGCAAGGTGGGCCTGCCGGGTCAAGGAAAGACCACTCTTGTCAAGGGAGTTTTCCCCAATAAAGAAGTCATCCTCAACAAGTCCTTGCCCATTCCACTTGTTTAATTCATGTTTCTATAAGAATTTTATTTTGCCTTCAGTTGAATGTTCCCCTCTCCATTGAGATATGGTGTAATTCCCGCTTCTGGATTATTTGCCTTTATCTCAGTATACTTCTTAGCCATTCTAAAAACAAATGAATGCAAATCTTCTTTAGGTTTATGCGAGATCCTTTTGTAGAGATCATAGAAATTATTACTTAAAGATGCTGCTATAAAGGTCTTTGCCATTCTCAAGAGAAAATCTCTTTCTTCTTCAACTTGCTCTCCTCCAGCTGCATAAAGAAGATCGCTGTGTTTGGCATCGAAATAAATCTTTAAACCAACAATGCCTCCAGTGTATTCCCGATTGATTCTTTTTTGCATCTGATTCAAACGCTCCTCAAGTATCTCAGGGCTTATTTCGTTTTTCAGTTGGTTTACGACTGATTCTTTGGCATCTCTATAGATATCATGGAAATCCACATACTTACCTTTAAGAACTTCTTTTGTTGTCAACATATCATGCCCTTTTCCTCTATCACCACATGTTTTGAGGTTTTGGAGAGGGTGTTTGCCTTCTTGCGCTTTCTTCATTATAATTGTTTCCTTTTTAGCCCCATTTAACAGAGTATGTAAGCAAGTTTCATTCCTTACGGGGTTATCCTTATTAAATATATGAGGGAAATAGAAAAGAAGTATCGGTATTTGTCTGATTTTTCTGTAGGGATCCAGATACTTGACTTGTAGGGTCTTTCCCTACGTGAGCACTTCCGGTCGTGAATTGTGGAGTTCCTGTGCTCAGTAATTTCGGCTCACAATTTTGACCGCTGATTTAGGTTATCTCCCTATTAAGATGGGAAAAGCCGAATGATGAAAAACTCAATGGCTTTCCTCTGAGCTCTATGGTAGTCTCGTAAAACGAAAATGCAGGAGGTATTTGGATGAGGAGACGAAAGGGGTATAGAGCCTTGATGGCATTCTTTTTGAGTATGCTTGTTCTTGTATCACCAAGCGGATGTGTCACAGAGACCCTATCCGAAAAAATAATCCCCCTCGAACAATCCCAGGTAGGAAAAGAAGGCGAGGAAACAAGAATCTCACTCTACTATGACTTTAAGGATGTGCCTATCCCAGCGGAACTGGAGATCCAGCCGGCAAAATACGCTATCTTTCAGACAACCGAATTTACAGCTGGACTGCTTACTTTTTCCGGAAGGGTCAGCCCAGATTCCCTCGTCGGCTTCTTTAGTGAAAAGATGCCCGAGGATGGTTGGCGCCTAGTGGGTTCCTCACGATCATCAATAAGGATAATGTTTTTTCTGAAGGAAAGCCGATTCTGTATTATAACAATACTAGGCAAGGGCCGTGCTACGGAGGTGGAGATCTTGGTTACACCGAACGTTCCAAGCAAAGCAGGTACCTCATAGCCCAAAGAGATGTTGGGACCCTTTTT
>JAECRW010000263.1 GCA_016294985.1 Candidatus Sifarchaeum marinoarchaea
TGCCTGATACGGCTTGAAGATTCTCAAAAGGAATCTCTGCTTGATAAAGTTGATAAAGATAAAGAAGAGAAAATCGTAGAAGAGATGAAGAATAATTTGCAAAAGACGAAAAATATCGTAGATGGTAAAATAAAGATTCTTGAAAGCGTAAATCTGCAGGCAATGATAGACAAAAGGGTGAATCAGATAAAGAAGCAACCAAAAAGATGCCATATGCAGTTTTTCAGAACAGTTGTTACTCCGTCGGGTATATTTCACTGTCCGGCCTTCAGGGGAGTGGAAAAGGCCAAAATTGCAGAAAGTGATGGGTACGTAAGCAAAAGTAAATTTGATGAAAGTTTAGAAACTATAGCTCGATCAATTTCCACCTTTGATGCCGAAGAGGAATGCAAGGTTGTTGCATGCTTTTATCACAACGTAAACTGGTGGCTAGAAAATTTCACCAATTCAAACATAGATATTGCTGAAATAGAAAAAGTTGGGAATGATAATTTTTTCCTTTAAAAGAAACTGTGAACTTTAAAAAAATATGCGTCATACATTTAAATCAGCTTGGAGACCTGGTCTTTTCTCTGCCGCTTTTGAAGGCATTAAAAGAAAACTATCCGGATTCAACGATTCATTCAATCATTAAACCCCACCTGCAGGAATTAGTTACTAATTCACCATACGTGGATAAAGTAATACTTAGAAAAAACGGGATAAAAGAGAAACTGAAACTCTTAAAAAAGGTGAGGCAAAAAAGATATGATTTGTTAATATCGCTTTCAGATTCTGAGGAGTGTCTTTTCTTAACTGCGTTGAGCAAGGCCACAATAAAGGTTGGATTTTCCCATTTCCCATGGGATTTCAGTCTGGATATGAAAGAAAAGATTGAGGGCCATCATAGTTGGTACAATAACCTTAAGCTGTTAAAAAGATTGAACGTCAAAGTTGAAAAAAGGGATTATGTCGGCCTTATCATTCCCTCTTTTTTGGGAAAGGTTTGCAGAGACCTGATTGAATCTGAAGGTTTTAATTTCCAGAGAAAATTTGTGATTATCTCTCCCGGAACATCTGTCAGGAGGAAAATTAAGGAGTGGGAGGAAGGGAAATTTGCAGAGTTAATAATTTTGTTAAAAGAGAGATATGATTTAAACCCCGTTCTTGTTGGGGGTAAAGACAATAAAAAATTAAATGAAACAATAGTGAGCATTGTGAAAGAAAGAGATAATGACAAAAATATTGATATGCTTAATTTAACAGGAAAGATCGACTTAAGAGATCTCTGCTTCTTTGTAAAAAATGCGAGTTTGTTTGTGGGTATTGATTCAGGCCTTATGCATCTTGCATCCTCTATGGATATCCCGGTAGTGGGAATTTTCGGTCCCTCCGACCCCTTTTACGTGGGGCCGCAAAACGAGCGAAGTATCGTGGTGCGGGAGGAGGAGATGAGTTGCGTTCCCTGTTATTTAAAGGGTTGCAGGGATAGAGCTTGTATGAAAAGATTGGATGTTAATAAAGTGCTGTATGCCTGCGAACAATTATTGAATCAATCGGGTAATAGGTTACACAGTTAAGTTCTTATTCTCATGGAGGG
>JAECRW010000087.1 GCA_016294985.1 Candidatus Sifarchaeum marinoarchaea
TTTAATTCTATTGAACATAGATAAGATAACATAGCGACTACTAACATGTGTCCCATAACAGAGGTCTCTGGAAGCCTGGGTGTTTGTGCCCACCGTTGCTGAAACCTTAATTGCCCTACAAAATCTATAAACGCGTTTATCTTATCTGATACTAATCTTTGTACACCTATGAGGTCTATATGTTCCTCAAGTTCGTTTTCGATTGCTGCTTTGGTACTTTCAAGTCCATACATATCTTTGTTTAAGTTGTATATGATTCTAAACTCCCAGTTAGTTGCAAGATAATGAGCTGCTCTTAAAATTTTCTTCTCTAAAGGCCAAATTGAGGTGAACAAATATGTTCTGACGTCCTCAAAGAATTTCTCTTGAATATTATCTATTCTATTTTGTAGTTGATCTAAAACCCATTCGTTGAGTTCAGTCCCTTTACGGCGCATCAATTTATGAAAAACAGGAGGCTTAATGTCTGTAAGAACGATTCGATGCAAAAATTCAAAAAGCCCACCTTCAATTAAGCCTTTCCAATTTATTTCCACCTTCTTATCAGATTCCTCAAATTTCGCTAGTACATATGCTATTATCATTTTATGGGCTTGTTTATCAAGTTCTGTAAAACCCTTTGGTCTAATATGGTCATTCCATCGCTGAATATGTGCTGCCTGATAGAACAGTTCTATTATAGCTTTACTTAATATCTTGGAAACCTCCTATTGTGACAGTTCATATATGTGAGCACGCTGCCCCCTATTAAATAACTCCGTAATTAAGAGTCTGCATAGAAAAAACAGAATATCTCTGTTAAAAACCTTATTTCTCAGGCAAGTGAGATTTCTGTAAATTTCATAGCTTGATCGATGATTGAACCCACTTTTAGTTCTGTAATTGTTCTCCTAAGACTTTGAAGAATTCAGTTAGATCTATATTCCCACCGCTGATTATCACGCCAACTCTTTTATCCTTGACGGCTAGCCCTCCATACCGTAGGCCTGCCAATGGAACTGCACCTGAAGGCTCGACTACAAGTTTCATTCTTTCCCATAGAAATTTCATAGCTTCCAGAATTTGTTTCTCGGTCACAGTTATGATATCATCAACATACTCTCGAATAATCCTGAATGTATTGCTCCCTAATGAAGTTTTAAGCCCATCTGCAATTGTATTAGGGTTAACTGAAGGGAAGATTTTGCCTGCTTTAAACGAGCGATAGGCGTCATCAGCGTTTTTGGGTTCTACTCCTATTACTTTCGCCTCAGGACAGAGACCTTTGACTGCAATTGAAGTACCACTTATCAGGCCTCCACCGCCTACTGGAACTAAAACAAAATCGAGTGAACCTACTTCTTCTATCAATTCATATGCGGCAGTACCAGCTCCATAAATAACATTCAAATCGTTGTAAGGATGCACTAAAGTATAACCATGTTCTTCGATTAATTCTGCAGTTTTTTCTGCCCGATCTGTAGGTTTAGTTCCACATAAGATAACTTTTGCTCCATAGCCACGCGTAGCAGCCATCTTTACTAGAGAAGAATTCTCTGGCATAACAATAGTCGCATTAACACCCAATAACCTTGCTGCCAGAGCAACTGCTTGTGCATGATTGCCAGAGGAATGTGTAATAACCCCTTTTCGCTTTTCCTCAGGAAGTAATTTACTGATAGCATTATAAGCCCCACGAAACTTGAAGGCACCAATACGCTGGAAGTTCTCGCACTTTAGAAAAATCTGTCCTTCAGTTATAGCATTAAGGGTACGGCTAGTCATTACCGGTGTGCGATTGGCTATTAGCCTGAGTCTTTCTCGTGCTGCCTCAACTTCTTCAAACATATTTATCGAGAAAGTAGTGAAAAGAAGTGTTTAAAAATTCTTCTACCGCCTAAACTTTGACTATAAGGTTGGTTTCTCTTATTGAAGAAACGATTCAGTGAACTACCACTTAATAAGTTGAGAAGTCTTCTTGCGAGGGGATTACAACCTATTTTTTTGAGAGGCACGCTTTAAAAATCAAGTGTTTTTCTCTCAATGCATTTATATTCGCACAGACTTATTCCTTTTTCTTTTTTTTCTTTTTAACTTGCTTTCGGCCTTTTTTCCCCATAAATTTACACCTCTTTACGCCTAAAGATTTTGACGTAAATCTATAAATACTTTTAGAACAAAAAAAGCTTGACGCTCCCAAGCCAAAAGATAAGCGGTTTTTTGTGCGAAGAGTCGAATCTTTTACTAAGTTTTACAAAATCTTTCCAGATATTCTCTAGCCAACTCTCCCGCTACTTGAACAGTTTCCCATGCAATTTCAGGTACTCCGCAGGACATGACTAGTATTTTTTTAGTGGAAGGAATTATCTTTGAAAAATTGGCATCTCTGTAGGGATAGATAGCAATACGTCGTACTTCATCAGCAACTACTATTTCCTTTCCAGTTAAACTTTTTGGCTTTTTCATACCAATACCTAAGAATTCCTCACCTTCTTTCGCAAATCTCATGGTGAGTACCCCAGAAATCGTGTCGGCATCAAAGGCGGCAAGGGGAATCCCACTTTTAATGGATGCAAGATTATAGGCATCCACACCAGTATTAATTTTCGGTAGTGGCTTTCCCTGAAGAATTCTCCTGATTAACGCCTCAGAGGCAGGTCTTATCTTCGTAGGGTCGATGTTGATTTCCCAGAAGAAATCCCGATATTTCCTGAAAGTCTCATTATCCTTTAGAGTTTCTAAGACATAGGATGATTTAATTTGCTGAATAACATCTTCTTTGAATTTCTCTAATTGGGAAGATTCCTTATCTATTTTGAGACCTGTAATAGTCAATAAACTTACCCTTAAATCGGGAAACCTTTCCCTGATTTCCTGATCATATGATATCTCCATTTTGAATCAACTTACCTTCGTTCCATGATTTAAATTCTTTCCTATTAGTATAGAGTCGAATTCGAACAGATTTTTCAATGCTAATAGAGTTGCGGACAAAAGAGTCATAATCTATTTAATAGTCGATTCAGTTAGATAAATTAGACTGGTAATATTTCGATATCGCCTAACAGAATAGATTCGGGAACTAGAGGCTTGTTTCCATGACACAGAAACCGCTAAAAGAACGTTCACGTCAAATTCAATGCTATATGCCATGTCCGTGCCTCAAACTTGAATCCGAAGAGCAGTACTGCATCAATGGGGATGCGGTTCAAGATATCAACTATGTAGATTTCGGCTTCATACCCTGCTTTGAAAGTTCAGATAAAGCTTCAGACGCGTCACTTTGCTTGAACATGGTATATGCAGATAATGATGGTTTCATCAGATGCGGAACAAGTAAAAAACTCATTAAAGTTAGATATAGTCTCATTTCTATTAAAGACTATTTAGAAGCGATTAAAAATGTAAAAGATCTCTTTCATGGAGATCTGGTTACAGAATGTGTATGTCCAGATTGTCTCTATAAGACCATTGTTGCAATATACTTAAAGCAATTGAGACACAAAGCACACTCTAGATAGAGCTCCTTGCTACTTTTAAATTCCTTACTCCTGCAAATTTAATTGAATTATGAGGTTTAGAAAAAATATAGAAATCTTTTAAGATTCTATATCCCTCTTTTGTCTATAGCCTTCAACGTTCAGATGAATTCTGATGATTTCTATTAGTCCGCTTCAATTAACTTACAAATCATCTATCAATTCGTCTCAATTATCTCATATTGAATTGGTTTAAATCGTGCCGCATCCTTTTCGATTTGAAAAGGCTTCATGCCTATTAGAAAACCCAGCACAACGATAGCGACTAAAATTGCTGCTATCAATCCAAATACGGTCTGCGTAAAGATTTTCAGTAATTCTGATTGCCAATCGATTCCAATTTGATCCAGAGCCCCTGTGCCGACACCAAAAACAGTTGCCATACCAGAATAGAATGCAGTCAATTTCGGAGAGATACCTATTTTTACTTTTCCAAGATTGATTTGTTTCGGTTTTTTCTGGATTATAACGCCTGGAAGCCATTTTCTCTTTTTATGGCTATAATATTCCAAAGATATTTTACCAAGTAGCTCAGCATCCCTGTAAAACTCAATGTGAATTTCAAATTTCCCCTCTACAAGTGGCACAACTGTAAATTGATATTCCTGTACACCTTCTATAACTTTTATTCGCCTACTAGCGGGAGAAATGCTTAGGGCAGGGCAAATCGGATGAATTT
Organism: Candidatus Sifarchaeum marinoarchaea; assembly: GCA_016294985.1. Taxonomy (GTDB): domain Archaea; phylum Asgardarchaeota; class Sifarchaeia; order Borrarchaeales; family Borrarchaeaceae; genus Borrarchaeum; species Borrarchaeum marinoarchaea. Next base: position 4,198 of record JAECRW010000087.1, read on the forward strand.
CAATTATGTCCCCAATCTTTGCGGTAAGCTCTATTTCTTTTTCTTGTTGCTCATCAGAGATCACAAGCTTGATTTTTTCGCTCGAAATTAAGACCGTTAGCGGATAGATTTTTCCTTGTTGCATCCGGGGAAAATACACTGCCTTCGCTTTCATAGGAATGGTTTTTTCAGGCACCCTTTCACTCTCATCATCAAAACGCAAGTCTTCATCAATCGTTAAACTTTCCGGGGTATATACTGGGGCAGATGGTGTTCCAGGGGCTTTCTCCTCAGATTCTAGTAAACGTTCCTTTTTCCGTATTTCCGCACCGGCTAATGCACGCTTTATACTGGATTTTTCTGAATATTCTCTAATAAGTGGCTGATCTGGATTTATTTGCAATGATTTATTGTAGCATTCAGTTGCTTGTTCATAATTACCTAAAGCTCTATATGCATGTCCCATTTTGTTCCAAGCCTTATAGAAGTTAGGATTAATCTCTATTGCCTTCTGATATTCTTCTATAGCTTTCTGGAATTGACCTTGTTCGAAAAACTCATTTCCTTTTTCAAAATAATCTTCAACTGTCACCTTGCGAGCACACTCCACTTATGTTGTCTAATATGTGCGCAAACTATCATAAAAGTGTTGAGTTTCTTAATAAAATTGAAGCAGTTCATAACAGTTTAAATGTTCAATCTAATAATCGTCCGACATCAAACTAGATATCATAGCATCTTAAACAAAGTTTATCAATCTATTCTTCTTTGTGCGATTTTCCGTAGATTTTTAAAATTGAGATAATATCTTCTGATTCTGTCAGCAAGTTTTTTATCAATAACTGAGACGTCCTCAACCGATAAGACTCTTTCCTCTTTCTTACATAAATTTATATAGTCAATTTCAATTTCTTTTCTTGGTACTTCATTTTTTCGAAAGCGTGAAACACTTTTTCTAACAAAACGATATTCTCCATTCAACGTAGGTTGTAACATCTTTAGATTTTGCTTCGCAATTTTAACATATTTCTCGTCAATATCTGTAGTGATAAAGTGGCGCTTGAACATTTTTGCTGCGATGGCGGTGGTCCCAGCACCACAAAACGGATCAAAAACAAGATCTTCAGGGTTGGTCGCTAACTTGATTATACGTTCCATAAGTTTAATTGGAAGTTGACAGGGATGCAGATCCCTATCCCTTTTGTGTTTGATTCTGTGAATATCCCACCAGATGTCAGTTAAGTCGGTTTTATCATCATTTCCTTTTGCTTTCCTTTTTTTGATACACTTATTACGAAGACAATAATATGGGGCATCAATCGGACCGAGCGCATCGGAATCATTTGGAGAAGGAGAATTGAAGGTAATTGGAGCACCCTTTTTCGTATAATACAAAAGTGCATAATGGGCGGGCATAATTTTTCCTGCAGGTTCCGACAAGGCGTCCCATACAATCCAATGTCGGAAATTAATATCATCCAGTTCATTTAGGAATGCAGCATGATGAATACACCACTTTGGCAAATTTAATATCATCAATGCTCCGCCAGGACGTATCACCTTACACAACAATCGAAGCCAGTCCTCACACCACGCCAAATATCTCAGATCGGGTTGTAAATCAGTATACTCTCCGTAATCTTTTTCGAGATTATAGGGAGGATCTGCAAAGGCGAGATCAAAAATTCCCTCTGAATATTCATCTGCAATCATATTCATGTATTCAATGGCATCAACAAGAAGAACGTCATCTATAGGGAGTTTTTGAAGCAAGTTTTTGCCACGTTGAGGAATTTCCGTTATTTTCTCTATTGGTAGCGTTGAGTGCTGTAATGCCGGCAGTATAGTTTTTGATTCGATAATATGTATAAAAGAAGAAGAAGGTTTTTCAACAAGGTCATGTATTCGATTTAATACGAAATCTGGAATTATATTTGTTTCTAGGAATGTTTTGGGCAAATTTCTCCACACATCTGAAACGGCAGCACCTAATGGATTCAATAGATGCTTTTTGCCGCCCCAATCCTTTGTGATCTGACCGCATGCAAGACATTCTTGATATGGTATTCGTACTGTTTTGGTGTTTAAATGAAATGGAGACGGTGTTTTAGTTATTTTACTTTTCAAATACATGAGCAAACCTGTATGAACAGGTGGAAAGGTCCCGTGTGGAAGTTTTGTATCTATATCGAGGGCAATCCAATACTTAAACGACATTTTAGAATTTTCGTTCTGCAATGATTCTAGTAAAACTCCAAAATAAG
>JAECRW010000264.1 GCA_016294985.1 Candidatus Sifarchaeum marinoarchaea
TAGTTTATAGAAACGCACTAATGTTGTATCTATCGCGTGAAGGATTTATTACATTAACCTACTTCATAGCTAGCTGAAAATATTTGTCTTTTAAGTAATGTAGATTTTTAATCGCCTTTCCATGAGACGCACTGTTTATTTCATCACTGTTCATAAGCGCTATTCCTACTCCAATAGGTTTATTTCTGATCTCTTCATTGACTGCAACAACATTACCTTCAGTAAATTTATCACTTTTCTTAATTCCTGGAACCATCATATCTGCCCCATTTAGGAACGCCTTAACGGCACCGTGATCGACACAAACTGCTGGTAGCGCAAAATTGCCCTCATAAATTGCAAATAGGGAAGGAATAAATTCTTCGTTGATTTGAAGTAGTTGCAGATGCTCATCAACAAAATATGCTATTTCTTTATCTGATATTTTTACTCTTTCTACTCTACTTTTTCTGGGGAACAGCGACTCCCCTTTATCTCCAAATCTTTCTAGCACCTTTTTTCTTAGTTTTTTTATGTCAGAGGATTTCATAAAGTGACGCTTCAATTTCAAATTACCAACCTTTATTTTGCGTTTTTGATTCTCGTACAACTTTTTAGATCAATTTCTTGCTATTTCTGCAATTAAAGCATACATTTAAAGATATCATAATTTTAAATAATAGAATTAACGACTAAAGCAAAAAAACAAAACTTTTTAAATATCTAATACCTTTTTTCCCTCCGTTAAATTTGAAGAAGTTAACTGAAGAGGTTGGATGCAATGTCAGCTGCAGAAAAGCCAATAGAACTCTTACAACGATCTTTAAATTCAATCGTCCTAATAAAACTCAAGGGAGGACGTGAAATTCGTGGGAAACTACGAAGTTTTGATCAACATATGAACCTAGTATTAGAAGATGCTGAGGAATTTCGGACTGATGAAATCAAGTCTCTTGGAAAGGTCATCGTTCGAGGCGACAATGTAATACTTATTTCGCCACCTCCTCGTTAGTTAAGTCCTCACTACGACACGCTAAGCAAAGGTGAATAAATTGGGTAAAGGAACTCCTTCTTTCGGTAAAAAAAACAAGAAAGTTCATATAATGTGTAGAAGATGTGGTCGTCGCAGTTATCATATACGCAAAAAGCAGTGCGCTGCATGCGGCTTCGGTCGATCGAAAAAAATCAGGCGCTATAGCTGGGCCAACAAAAAGGTAAATAAAATAAGAGTGGTTTAAACTCTAATCCCATTTTCTGTCCTTCTCTAATGTACATTATTATTTAATATAATGGGCCGGTAGCTCAGCTTGGAAGAGCGCCGCGTTGGCATCGCGGAGGAGCAGAGTAGATTTCCTATTCTCCGCCGATCCGAGGGTTCAAAAGGGTAAGGATTACCTTCCAATCCCTGAAATTCCCTCCCGGTCCACCATTATTAAAAAGTAGCCTTCACCTGACTATTATATACGGGCGGGTGGTCTAGTTGGTTATGACGCCGCGTTGACGTCGCGGAGTATCCCTACACTCGCTGTATGGGTCCGCATGTCGTGAGTTCAAAGGAAAAGGAGAAAATCTCTCTTCCTGAAAATCTCATCC
>JAECRW010000088.1 GCA_016294985.1 Candidatus Sifarchaeum marinoarchaea
TAAGAACGAATATTTCTTCCTACATGATCAACTAATGTATTATGCCAAAGAGTAATCTTGTCCCTCATGTAAATAGAGGTGTAATGTAAAGATGTCTGAAAGTGAACTAATAGTTGATCTCAAAATAGAGGGACTCGCAGACCAAGTCAACAGCTTCATAAACAAGTATAAGAGCCAACTTATAATGCGAGGGTATTCTATCAAAGGCGAGTGGGATGTAATGGAAAGCGTGGGAGGCAAAATCATCGGCAAAAAGAAAATTGATCTAGGAGGAGGGCTTGAGGTAGAAAAAAAGGTCGAAAAGAAGCATAAGGTCAGTCTTGAATTTAGAGCTGTTGACGATGATATTCGATTTATTGCTTGGCCATCGAAAAGTGGAAAAGAAATCTCCCCAGTAATAATCGATGAATTACAAAAGTTCTCAGAAAGTGTAGAATCGAAAATGAAACAATGATAATATATCGCCCATTTTTTGGGCTATCTTTTTTATTTACATATTAAAAAAGGAAGCTTTGAAGTGTTTTTGGATTGGAATAACTTTTTAATTGGCCGTAAACTGCCTGATTGTTGGAATGCTGTTCTCGCATGGATTAAAGAATTTGAAATGGAGCCGCTTTACTCTTTGGAATCTAAATATGTTCTTACGGAATTTAAAAGCAAAATGGGAAAAACGTACGGAGAGGTATATTTAGAGGATACAGTAAACGGAATTGTTGTTTTTGTGAGATTAAGGAGCAAAGATGACGAAAGAAGTTTGGCCTCCTTCACTGAGAACGGCGTTTTTGAACAAGCAAACCTTGAAGAGCTAGATATGGAAGACGAAACACCCGATGAAGCTTATCTAAGAGATTCTTTGAGCCCTATAATTAAATCTTTATGGCTTAGAATGGAGCAAGCGCAAAAGTTTTGTACAAAGTGTGGTGAGAGACTTGACCCCAAATGGGTTAAATGCCCTTACTGCAATGCTCCTCAAGCGGAATTGACGTGTCCCAGTTGTGGTAATGCTGTTTCATTTAACTGGGTAAGTTGTCCAAACTGTGGTGCTCAACTGAGAAAACCTGCCACCAAATAAATGTTTCGAGGGCTTTTTCTTCTTATGATCTGCTCTGGCATTTTGCTGTGTTTGCTTTAGGAAATGGACTCTTTTTCATGGCGAACTACCTATCTTACTTAAAAAGAGGGCATTTGTGATTTTTAGCAAAGTTATATCTACCGATTTGACGGATAATTAGAAGATTGGTGAGGATGGGATTCAATTCAGCAGAAGATCTCTTGAAAGAGGGCTATCGAAAATATCAAGCTAATTGCTAGATGTGATGAAAAATGACTTGGGCTTTATGTCTCTACTGTGGGGAAATTAAATTTGGAGCAATCTGTCCATGTCCTAATTGCCAGGTAGAATCTACTGGAAATTTCAGTCTTGATATAACGTTCAGCGATCACTGTTTGTCAATGGATTCGCTCAAAGCACTTGGTGGACTTATTAAAAAAATTCACGAACACAGTGATAACAACGACTTATGCTTTTGGACTTTTCTTCACCATGTTTCCGAAAACTATGTGGTTCTCAAGATAAACACACCCGCAGAACTTGCCCAACAGGTATCAGAACTATTAAATAACATAGAACTGCCAAAAATCAATGTAGAAGAAGCATTCAAACATAAATTCTTAAGATCGTGAGACTGAACCAAAAAAAATAAAAGAATACTATTGCACTAAAAGCGATCTACTTGCTCTTTTTGAAGTGCATATATAAATATCCTACTTTCTTGTCTTCCTCTACTGTATTGTAGCCTCTACCCTTGAAAAATGCTGCTAGATAATCGGCAAAGAAATCTGCATACGTATCCGTGGCTTTGGAAGCAGCTAACATTTGAAATTCGTTTTTGCCCTCTAAGAAGTTAAAAACGAGCGTAGTACAGATATTATTCACGTCAACAGCAATTCTTTTTAGATAAGGGATTATCTCGCTCTTTAAATCCATGTTTTCAAGTTTTTTCCCTAATGATGTTTCTAAGTCAGCTTCTAGCGACGAAACGAGTTCGCTAATCTTTTCTTTGGGATAGTTTTCAATTAATTTATTGAAGATTGTTTTTGAAATGCCAATACGGTCGAATATGGCCAATTGGCTTCTTTCTAGAAACAATTCAAAGATACGGTGACAAAAATGAGAGAAAAGTTCATTTTCATTCTTGAATGTTATTAATTTCTCATAAACTTCAGTAGGAATGGTGACAGACTTCCTAAGATAGTTAGACGAATCCAAAGGCAATACTCTCCCTTTGTATTTTTTTAAAAATATGTTTAACTTCCACTTGCATTTACAAATGAAAATTTATTTGCTCCTAAGCTCTTTTCAGGCGGAAATCACACAAATTATCGTTCATCGTCCGAAAAGAATTCGTAAATACAGAGCTGTAAGAATGAATTATCCTCACTAATTACTATAATTATTTATAATTATATATAAGTAGTACAAGTATATTTTAATATACTTAGTACAAATCTAATATAAACTTTTCGGAGATTGGTTAGGGAACTGCAAGGCATAGCTGCAAGATGTTATCTAAGAAGTGAAAAAGAATATCTGGACTGAGAAATTAAAAAAACTATAAAAAAATGCTAGTATGCAATCCTATATGAACTCGGATGAAAGAAATGTTATTCCTCATAAGCCTCATAAAACACTAATTTGCAATTTGTGCACTCTCTGACGTTAACACGTGCTTGCCGAGTTTTTCCGACATGTATAGTTGGATTTCCTAAGTCAACAGAGTTTGTACTTCCACATCGTGGACATGTGCCTTTCAACTCACTCATAAACATCAACTCCAATAGTTGCATAACGCAGAGTTTTGTGTTTAAAATATTTTTCCTGAAGGCAAAGAGCCGTTGTGCTTACAAAATGCTCATTTAAAACACTTGTTCAATCACGTTTTTGAGGGTGCGCCTCCCATCATTAGTGAAAGTATTGCCTTTTGTACATGCAATCTATTCTCAGCTTGATCATAGATTATAGATTTTGGAGAATCGACTACTTCAGATGAAACCTCTTCTTCTCTAAAAACAGGCATGGAATGCAAGAAAAAGGCTCCATCAGTTAATTTCATTAACTCTGGCGTACACATCCAGTTGCGGTATCTCTTATATAACTCTAGTTCTCGTTCTATCCCAATTTCAAAGGCTTCTGCAGTCATCCAATTACGTGGAAATACCACATGAGCGGAATTATAGGCATCCTGCAAATCGTTACTGATTTCAAATCTGCCCCCGGATTCATCAGCGTTGTTTTTGCACCAGTCAATTACGGTGGACTCTAAAGCAAAATGTTCAGAGGGATATGCTAGCGTCACGTCCATTCCAAAACGAGTGGCAATCAAAATGGCGCTTTGAACGCTACACCAGGATCGAGGATTGTTGGAGTTTGCCCAGGTAACCAGAAATTTTTTGTTTTTTACATCTTTCATCTTTTCTGTGAGTGTGAATATATCGCCAAGTCCTTGACAAGGGTGAAAACGGTCATCTGCCATATTGATGACTGGAATTTTTACGTGGTTTGCGTATTCTCGAATCACTTTGTTGCCAACGCCAGGCTCTAGAAGGCGTATTCCAATGCCTTGTGCATATCTTTCCATCGCTTTTGCGGTATCCTTGATGGATTCGCCTGCATCTAATAAGGTCGTTTTAGACTCTAAAAACTGGGCGTGTCCCCCCAGTTCAGTCATCGCTGCCTCAAAGGAAATTCGCGTTCTAGTCGATATGGAATAGAAGAGCATGAGAAAGGTTTTGTCTGGCAGAAGTTTTGGCCTTTCGCCTTTGCAATAACTCTCCTTTAAATAGCGTGTCCACTCTAAGACGGCGTTGATGTCGTTCATGGACCATTCTTGAGTGGTGATAAGATCTTTCTTGGATAATCGGAAGAAATCCATGTATTTCCCTCGTGTGTTCAAATGTATATATTACGATTTCATTGAGAGTGATGTCTTGATTCGTTGAGAGTACAGAAAACGGTATCAATAAATTCATTAATAGTATATATATTTTAAAAAGTGAATTTCTCGTACCATATATCGAGCAGAATTCGATGAAAAGAAAAGAAAAAAAAATAACGCCATTGATAATTTCTCGCTTCAATGAAGCTAGATAACTGAATCGATAGTATAGTGGATTAATGCTTAGAACATATGTTCAAACAAATTTATCACGATATCATTTTGTTATTGATTCTATCAAAAGAACTGAGAATTAGAAAAATAAAATAGTGTGGTCGCAATAACATATTCTATTGAATTGGTAACACTACAAGAAGATACCTTCTGGTATAGCACAAAAATGCTCCTTCTTGTTGGCGATCCCCTCCGTATAGAATCATTAATGCGTTTTACATGATGTGAATTAATTTTCAGAAAAATGAATGTAAGAATATCCTTCCATTCCATTCATCCTCGACATATTCACATTGCGGAAGGCTTTACAATGTTTATGAAGCCAGTTTCACTCAATTATCGTGAGGTTGATGGCTTTCGGACCTTTATATGAGCTTTCTACGTCGAATTCGACTTTTTGTCCTTCTTTGAGTTCAGATGCACCTTTAATATCTGCGTTGTGTATAAAAATGTCTTCTCCGCCTTTGTCTGGTTTTATAAACCCGTATCCTTTAAATTCTAGCCATTTTTTGACAGTACCCTGCAAAACAAGTTCACCTCCTTACTTAACCAAATAAATCCACAAAAAAAGTCAACCAAAAAAGTCAATAAAAAAAACTTTTTTCTTTCAAATTAGAGGGAGCGCTTTTAAATCCTTTGGTTTCGACTAAAAACTTTAGATCTTTTGAAATTAAAATCCAAGAGCGAAAATCAGATTAAATGAGATCCAACGGAAAGGAGGAATGACTAGTCCCAAAAACCCTATTCAATAACCAATTATTGTTGTGTTAAAGGGTTTTCCGCATTATAATTTAAAATAAAGTAGCATAGGTATCATACAGGCGACCCTCTTAGTTCCGCATTATGTCGTTGTTTTCCATAGCCTTTTCTAGTGCTCGAAAAAATAGATGTTAACCTTAATAGATAGCCGCTCCTGACTCTACATATATTGTAAGAATATCCTTTCTTCCGCTCAGTTTTTCTGCCTCCTCCTCTACCTCCTTCAAATTCTTACCATAACTTACAACCTTTTTTTCAGCAATAGCAACCCACATGTTTTTATACTGTTTTTCTAATTCTCCATAGTGTTCCCTAACCCAATCAAAATCGTCCCAAAACTCTTCTGAAACTTCAGCTGTAGCGAAAAAGTCTCGCTTCAAAAAACTTAGATAATCAAATTGGCGGCATAGATATTCACAGATTTAGAACATATGTTCAAATGAATATCACAATTTTATTTGAATGTCTTGAATTTGTTACGAGCGCAGAAATAACGGTAATAATAAATTCATTAATGATCTCTGTACTGATTAAACACCTTCTTTCTCTTTGGCCAATTCATAACAATGATTACAGTGATCGTCACCTTGCATTAACGTTTTAGTACGTGTGAATGTGATTTCTGGCCAGAAGGCCTTAGCTTCGCCAAAATCTAGAGAACAATGTAAAGCATAGCCTATCTCTGGATAACCATGATCTCGATAAAAGTCAGCATAGCGACAACGCTTGATCCTGACAGCAAAACGTCTCTCTGAATCTTCTAACACGTCGTACTCCAGGATACCTGGATCAGCAGCTGAGACGCTGTACGCTGAGTGGCCAAATACTTCAGCAGGGCGTTTAGGTGGATTTTGTGTATTCAATTCTCGCATTCGCCTCTGATGGACGGCGAGACGAGCGCGTTGCGCAATTTCTATGACATCTTCGCCAAAATGGTTTCGCAACTTGACTAGAATTTCGAGTTGTTCTTCGAGAAATTTTTCTTCATCAGCCCACTTCATCACCTTAACCTCTTGATTAACAGTTTTAACTTTAATCCATAAATAATATAGACACTCATACCCAATAAAACCTTTGATTATTACGAGGGCACATGAAAGAGGGGTAGCAACTCTAATGTGCCTCAGAAACTTCTTCGCCTCTTTCTTTTCTTAATATGAGTACAAGTACAACTGCTTCATTTCATACTTTAATGCAACTAGTACGTTTCGCTCAAGCGGCACTATGCCGGAATACCTGTCAATTTATGCCGGAGTTATATCTTTGAATTTTTCTGATGCAGGCTCCCCGCCAACGCCCCAACGCTCTACACATGTGAGCAATCAGTAAGTTATATAAATGTATTTTTACAATAATTTACCTCCAGTGCATAAATCCTTTAAAATTTACTATACGATTGAAAGAGCGTTGTTGTATGGATGTAGAAGGGAACAAATTTTCTAAATTTAGAGAGATT
>JAECRW010000265.1 GCA_016294985.1 Candidatus Sifarchaeum marinoarchaea
CATCTACGTAGCCCGGCATACCATGTTTCTCTTTATGATGTTTTTCAAGTTCATCTTTGGTTTGGTATTTCATTCCGCATGTGGGACACGTGCCTGCTTCAACCATCTTATCCCATTTTGACATTTTTATCACCTATGAGTACAATTATTCTACCTAATGATATATAGTCATATATAAAATTATGTCCTTAAGCTTTTGCAAATTTCGGATTACACTATTACGCGCTTTGAATACATTTCACTCTTTTAAGAAAGTTGGTTCAATGCTGCCGCGCTTCTTTCAAGGAATATTCTGCAGCAACATGAAGTCGTCGTTAATGATCTCTCGATCAAATTGCTTTCACTAGACAATACATCATCGTCATGAGAGTTTTAACTACTGAAATTTATAAAAAACGTATATAATATTTTTAAATGGCTTTCACACAAAGGACCTGAGATATTATAGGTGAAGTGAGAAAATCTGATCCTATTACGTTTAATCCGAATGAAATAATATACGTACGTAAAAGAGAAATCAGTCGTAGGACGCATTCTCTGGAGCATCAGTAAGTACTATGAGGTTCTTTTTCTGGTTTATCTGTAGAAGGGAGTATGTAGCCTCCTAAACTTGCTGAAGTCGCAAGTTTTGTATAAAGTGCAAGTACTCCCTGAGTAAATTTTGATTTAGGAGGACTCCACTGATTTATTCTTGATTGGATTATCTCGTTGATTTTTTCCTTAGAAACTTGTTCGCTACTAACACCAATCAAATCGAGTTTACGATGAGTAATATCTATTTTAATAAGATCACCATCTTGTATCACTGCAATTGGTCCACCTTCCATGGCTTCAGGGCTGATGTGTCCGATCACTGGACCACGGCTAGCACCGCTGAAGCGTCCATCAGTTATTATTGCAACAGAATTGGCTAGTTCGGGAATATTGATAAGTGCCTCAGTTACATAGAACATCTCAGGCATGCCTGATCCCTTGGGACCTTCATATCTTACTACGATAACTGTTTGAGGTTGAATTTCACCATTCAGAAGAGCCTGTAAGGCGCCATCTTGGCTGTCAAACACTTTAGCACGACCGATGAATTTATAGAGTTTCTCATCAACCGCACTTTTCTTTACTACACAACCTAATGGCGCTATATTTCCTTTCAAAACGGCGATCGATCCCTCTTTTTTCAAAGGCGTTTCGATGTTTCTTATAATTGTTTCTGGTTCAACCTTGTAGTTAATAAGAAAGCGTTGCACTTTAGAAAAATAGTTTTCTTCTTCAAGAGCTTTAAGATTTTCTCGCCACGTCTTACCAGTAACAGTAAGAACGTCCAAGTTAAGATATTCGCTTAGTTCTTTCAGGATTAAGGGGGTTCCGCCAGCGAACCAATAGTAAGGTGTAGGATAAAATCCACTAGGTCTACAATTAACGATAAAGGGGACTTCATGCTGAAAATCTTCCCAGTTTTTGAGATTGATATTAAGACCTACTTCTCTAGCGATAGTAGGGATATGAAGCAAAGCATTGGTTGAACCTCCTATTGCAGAATGAACCATTATAGCATTCTCAAAGGCTT
>JAECRW010000089.1 GCA_016294985.1 Candidatus Sifarchaeum marinoarchaea
TTAATGTTGTCCTCGAGTTCATTTCTTGCCTGTTTCAATTCATGCAATCTGTCTCTTACTTTTTTTAGTTCTTCAGTTAGTTCCTTCCGTTGTTCTTTGTATTCGCGAACTTTACTGTTCATCTCATCGCGTTGGCTTTGTTCTATCTTGGCCTGTTCTATAAGTTTTAAACGTTCTTCATGAAGTTGTTTAGATTCTCGAACGAGCGTTTTAGATTTTTCGTTAAACTCATCTCTCTTGTTTCTATGCTCCTTAACTAGTTTATACTGCTCTGCAATTTGAACTTGGAGTTCCACAAAACTCAATAATTCACTTCCAAGTATAGTGAGAAAAACTATCTGACAGTTTATCATTTCACTTAAATTCTTTACTAATTGTGCTTTATTCAAAAATCCGTATACAAGAGCTTACTTTCATATTCAAGTGTATCTAATTTTCTACATGGTGAAAAGAAAAAAGCAATACTATTACAGATTCGGAACAATCCTAAGTAATACATTCAAAGGAAATGTATGTTGACCTAAGAGTAATAAATCAATGAGTTCAGGTTCAACGTATTTAGCGTAGAATTGTTCAATAATTTCATTTTCCTCAAGTTCTGTATCATGGACTTGCTTATGTTCTACAGGTTCACCTAGGAATTCGCAATAAATTGCCCATCCATCGTTTTCTCTTGTAAATGTTGTTTTTATTTCTTTTTTGATACTCTCGCGACATTTATTACAAATCTCTTCTGGTAAATCATCAAAAGTTACGTCAATCATTAGGGTTTTCATTTTAAATTCACCTATCTTTAGTGTCTTTTTGTTCTTTTATAATCTCTTGACTTTCTTGAAACAGATTATTTACTTTTGACAATTTTTGACAAGTTAGGTCGCTTTATAATCAAATTCGAAGAAATCCTTTGTTTGAATTTCATATGAATAATGGGAGACCTTTGTTGATACTTTTTGAATATCATCCTTAATTATTTCCAGGACTTTTTCGCATGTGGAATCCGTTATAACATTTAGAAGACCTCTATGCTCTGACGCGTACATTACACGAAAACACATAGCAAATTCCGTGTTTCCTAAACGTAAAATCCTCCAACCTTCATTTTCGTGTGACCCTATATCAATATTCAGTTCTAATCTACTTTGGAAATGAAAAGGCATCTCACAAACAAGTTTATAGAGTGTACGTCTTATTTCACCTGTGTAATCTTTGTGGGGCTCCCATGCTTTTACAATACCACCGTCAATATCAAAAAGGTAAACAGATGTTATTGTAATCTGTGGTGGTGAAGTATTGTCTAATTTTTCAATAATATCATCAATTTCCTCAAGTTTGTCATTAGGGAAAACTTGAGTAGCTAATATTCTATCCAGTTGTAAATGGAATGAATTATCAATTTTTAGCGGCAATGTTTTATCGGCCTTTCTCACAATTGGATCTAAGAGTTTGATGATTTTCATAATCTTCTCTTCAGTATAAGGCATATTATCCCAAAAATCACAAAAAAAACCCCACAGCAACTCACCGCTATCGAAAAGTAGAAGGGTGTAATTTAGTAAATCAACTTTATGAATTCGAAATTTCTTTTCCTTAGAAATTTCTTTCGCAAAATCATAAAGTGCTCTTATAAATCGCGGATAATAATCCGTACTATCACATTCGTCTCCTAAATTTGAATTTCTTGCCGAAATAGTGTTATCATCATAAATACAAAACCCTTGCCCAGACTCGAAGGTTGCCAAAATGAGATGGATCAGCTTTTGTTCACCTCAGCCTTTATGGAGAATATTTTAATCTGTTCGCACCTTTACTTATCCTTAATTCTTTAGATAAGTCTTCTTTGAAGGATCAAGCGCTTGGTGTTTTCCTTAAGATTCTACTGTTTTCCTCTTAAAAAAACGTTTCGTACTTAAAAATAGCATCTAGAAAATACTTCTTTTTTCGACTCATTTTTTTTGTAGAGAATTTCTATTCTTTAGAATTTTTTTCACCTAATCATATAATACGAATTCGTATGATGCCGGATACTACACAAAATAATACGCTCTTAAATATAATGCACAAAACCGAATAATTGTAAAGTGCCCGTATTCACAAAGAACATAGCTCTCTGCAAACATCACTACACATTTAAGGACGTAATGTTTATTAAAGAGGATAGTTATAATTCTCATATTAGCAAGGATTGAAATAATCCTTGCATCTTCCCATCTGATCTGAATATATAATTTCTTTGGCTGAAAACCATGTTGTCCTCAAAGATAGTTCAGGTTACATGCCCTAACTGTGGTGCCCGAGAAGCCCTCGAAATTACTGAAGACGACATTGAACGTGCATCACAATCAATGGGATTGGTAACAAAAACCCTTGATCATGGCACTCATATATTGCTTCTTTATCTTGATACAGATGGAAACGTTCGTAGAGAGAACGTCTTTCCAAAGGATGAAGCAATCAAAATCTCAAAAGACCACAAAACTGCTATTATTGAAGGTGAAGCATATAAAATAGAAGAAACTGAACTATCACCAGCGTTCTATAAAAGATACATGTTGAAGAAGCCATGGAAAGAACTGAAGCCACGAGTGGACCATTTTTCAGAAGAAAATAAGAATATTCTTGAACTCCTTGATACTACTTCGAATGCAGGTATGATGGCACCAGAAATTGTCGACAAATTGAAGGCTCAAGGAATTGAAACTTCAGTTGGAAAAATATTCGAACAGCTTGAATCTTTTAAAAAGATGGGACATGTCTCTGAAATCGTAGAGACGGCAGAAGAAATTGCGGCAGAAACGTTTACACGTGTCTATGTACTTAATAAACCATGGAGAGAATTAAGAGAGAAGGTAGACCATTTTTCAGAAGAAAATAAGAAAATTCTCGAAGTCATTGGCACCTCTCAAGATGAAGGATTTACAATTATTGAGTTAGGTGAACAGTTAATTCAACATGGCATTGAACCTACCACTGGTATGCTATTCGAGCAGCTCGAGAGTTTCAAGAAGATGGGGCATGTCACTTCTAAGATAAAGCCAAGATAGAAGCATGCGTATTATTTTATCATTTTTAGTGACGAATTAGTTGCGTTAAAGCATTTTTAATTGCTATTTTTTAAAATCGAAGACTTTTATCAATCATCTTGCTTTTCACTTCTTTCTGCTGAATCATCTGAATATTGCGAATCCCTCAATTGGATTGCTGAAATAATTTTTAAGGAGTTTTGTGCTCATCTATATATTGCGAATCCCTCAATTGGATTGCCGAAATAATTTTTAAGGAGTATTGCGCGGTATCATCAATAACACTTTACACTCAAAGAGCGCAGGGATGCGAATTTAGTGAATGCTTTTAAGGTAGGCAAGAAATATGACATCAAAATAGTCGTGGCCGGCGACGGGGGAGTAGGTAAAACGAGTTTACTTAATAGATATGTCTCAAATACATTTATGGACGTCATGAAGATGACAATTGGAACTGGGTTTTTTTCGAAGGTTTTAGAAACTGAGGACAGTATAATTAAACTTCAACTCTGGGATTTTGGCGGAGAAAAGCGATTTCGATTTATTCTTCCTAATTACTGCAAGGGCGCTCATGGAGTCATATTAGCTTTTGATATGAACGATTTTACCACATTAATTAATTTAGATGAATGGTTACAAATTATTAGGGAAAATACAACAGATCCTATAATAGTATTAGTTGGAACGAAATCAGATATCACTATGGTTCTGGACGATAAGTTCATTCAAGAATACCTTGAAGAGAATGATATCGAAAAATTCATCCCAACAAGCGCAAAAACAGGATTAAATATAGATCGTATCTTTGAGGAATTGGTACATGATATCCTCGCACACCATACATAAGATACAGGACCATTCTTTTTTTTTAGTTTTATAAGTACCAAGATATTGAAAATATAACTGCAAATACTTTATCAGTGTGTTTTTAAAAGTATTGAAAATCAAGTTTTTAAAGTGATAATGTTGAAAGATACTGTAAAAGTTGCGGCCATCCAGCTATGGATTAAAAGCGAGCTTAAAAGCGGGCGAGAGGGGAATATTAAACGTGCAATAGCTTTAATGGAAGAAGCAGTGACTCTTGAAGCGGATTTCATTTGTTTACCAGAGTTATTCGTAGGTGCTGGCTTTTCAGAACCTATTCCGGGTCCTACCACGGATGTTTTGTCAGATTTTGCAAGGGATAATAAGGTGTATTTAACAGGCGGACTTTTTGAAAAGGCGGGTGACATAAAATATAATTCAACTCCCGTGTTTGACAGAAATGGAAAAATCATTTTTAATCATAGAAAGGTCAATTTGTTTCCATGGGAGCCTACCTTTAGAAAATCTACTCCTGGTGACGTACTCAAGGTACTTGATCTTGATTTTGGAAAAGCAGGTGTGCTTCTATGTCAGGATCTCGCTATTCCCGAAACTCCTAGAATTCTTGCATTGAAAGGAGCAGAAATTCTTTTTGTACCATCTCGAATGCCAGCGCAATTTTTGGCTTTTTGGAGGCGAGTATGCCGCGTTCGTGCTTTAGAGAATAATGTGTTTGTATGTTCAGCAGGAATGGCTAAACAGAAATGGATAGGAACGCTGATTGTTGCACCAAAATTCGAAAACGATGTTATTGTAGAATGTGGTCCAGATCAGCAAGTCATAACAGCTGAACTCGACTTAGGTTGGTTACGTGAAACACGAAAAGATAGTCCGCTGTATCATGTTACAACATGGAAAGAGATTGCAGAAGTGCTCCCCAAGATGAAAACGCATAGTTTTATACTTGATCGTCGTCCAGAGCTGTATTTGGAAAAATTCCAAAAAATAGATAGAAAAAAATAGCATTTTGAGATTTTTTTAACGTTTTCCTAATATTCCTTAATGCCTTGCAATGCAACGAGATACTCAGATTCGACCTTCACTACTATTTAACGGTCTTTAATAATTTCCTTATAATACGTTCTTTTTCCATCTTAGTGGGATGTTTACTTGAAGTGCCCATGTGATACCACGCCATAGGTAACTCTGGATTGAGTTCCAACGCCTTTTGTAGACAGTCTTTCGCTTTCTCCAATTCACCTAACATGTTATAAGCTAATGCCATCTCACACCAAGCATAATAATTCTTTGGGTCAACGCTAATAACTTTTTTATAGTATTCAATGACTTTCCTCTGCTCTTGAAAATTTTCATGGCTCATAAGCGCTCACATACAAATCTATAGGTCATTATAGTTTGCTTGATTGGAGTTGCCGTTCTCAATCTACGTTCCTTATTATTTCTAGCTATCTAGATTTGTGTTTTTCGGAAGAGGAAACTACCAAATAGCACTGTTGCAATCATAAATCCAAATAAGACAGTTATGGTGGTTGAGAGAGGAAAGGCAGAAACTCCTATTACTGTAGCTCGCAGACCATCAACACAATAAGTCAAAGGATCAAAGAGAACTAAGATCTGCAACCAACTGGGCAAATTAGTAACTGGGAAAAACGCACCTGATAAGAGAAACAATGGCATGACAATGAAGTTCATGATTAATTGAAAGCCATGAGGATCCTTCATTGTAGAAGCAATTGCAACTCCCAGTGCCACGAAACCACAAGCTGTAATAAACATGATTACGACTGCTATTCCTATTCCCACAGGATTAGCGAATATGGGAACGCCAACCAGACCTGCTAGCAGAAGCATAATAAATGATTGGAATGTAGCCGTTGTCGCGCCACCAAGAGTCTTGCCGAGCATTATAGAAGATCTTGGGACGGGGGCAACCAATATCTCTTTTAAGAATCCAAACTGTTTGTCCCATACCACCCCGATCCCAGAAAAAATCGATGAGAATAATAAGGTCATGCCAACGATACCTGGCGCTAAAAAGATAATATAATTGTCAAGACCTGGGATCACTACTGAGGCTCCCAAACCAAATCCAAATATTGCTAGCCAAAAGAAATTTTGTGCTAATGACCCGACGATATTTGACCTTGCACGAGTGTATCTTTTTAATTCGCGTAACCATATTACATAAATGGCATCTAAATTCATTTTTTTACCCCCTTCTTCGAGCACGGGCTCGCATCATCGTTTTAAATATTGCCGCCTTGTCTCCCCGCTCATCACGAATTCGTCGACCAGTGTGATATAAGAATACATCATCTAAAGTTGGCTTGTTGAGCCCAACAGAAGAGATATCAACTCCAGAATTTTTAGCGATTTCAAGCACTTGTGGAATTCGTTTTTCTCCTTGATCAACAACTAAATTAAACACTCCATCGGTATGTGTGACATTTCTTACCCATTCTAATCCCTGAAATGGACCTAGTAAGTTTTCAATCAAATTGGCTTCTGTAGGTTTAA
>JAECRW010000012.1 GCA_016294985.1 Candidatus Sifarchaeum marinoarchaea
AATGGGAATGATTGCAGTGTCTGCATCACCTCTTGTCCCTTTACGAAAAATCGCCACTGGTCGCATAGTGCAGCACGATTTTTCATCAAACACTTCCCCTGGTTGAACCGCTTATGGGTAAAACTCGATAAGTGGCTAGGATACGGCAAACAACTGGATCCAGATACATTCTGGGACGAAAGGAAGGAATTCATCCATTCGCGAAAAGGACCCTAGAATTCACTTTAAAGCGCTACTTCTGAGTCAATGTTCTCCTCAGAACTTTCCAAGTTATCCCAAGAATAGAGGCCATCATTTCTGTGCATAAAACCCGCATGCGTTCCTAATACATTTGCAACATACCAGGATGCATCTCTGAAAGCATAATTCTTGATCAGATTTTCTTTTTTGATACGCTCATCACGTCTTTGTTGATAAAGAACTTCTCGGCGATAAAGTTAAATATGTATGTATATTGATTTCAAAAAAGCTCACAGTTATCAATGGCTACAATTTTCTCCTTAAATAGTTTTAAAACCATTAAAGAAGGTGTAACGTCACAATGTCTTCTGAAAATGAGCAGAATAGATTAGATAAGTTTCTGAGCCCCCTTCTATTGGTTACTTTTATAGCCTGCGCATTATTGTTATTAGTATTTTATCCTGGAGTTTTATCAACAATTTTACATGTCTTTGCAATTATAATAAGCGTTGTCGCATTCATTACCATTCAAAGGAGAGAAATAAATACCACAATAAACAATCGGTTTGTTAATGAAAAAAAATTCCTTTTCATGTTAGTTTTTGTTTCGATTGTTTGTCGAGTCGCTTTTATTAATTCCCCTAAGACATCTCCTGATGTAGCCGATGATATTCGGGTTTCAAATCGTATTTTAAAAAGTGGGGTTATGTCATATCTTGCTAATTATTCCACGATTCACCACATCGGGGTGCAATATCCGCCCTTATATCCGCTTTTTCTAGCCGCTATATTTCACTTTGGTGTAACGTTATCCTACCTCAAATTACTTATGGTCATACTGAGCGCTTTAGTAATCATTCCTACCTACTTTATTGGAAAAGAACTCTACGATAAAAGAAAAGCAGTACTTTCGGCTTTACTCATGTTCGCCTTACCTTATCCCTTTCTTATGAGTCTACATGCTATAAATGACGTTCTAATAATGTTTTTTAGTGCGCTCTTCATGTACTTCTTCATTTTGTATTCAAAACATGGAAAAAAAATCGATGGCCTCCTTGCAGTAATAATTATGGGAGTTGGCTTGCTTTTTAAGTATACCATTGGTATTTTTTACCTTTCAACGCTAGTATTTGCGGTACTCTATATGAGCAAGAAAGAAGAAAATAACGTCCTATCCAAAACCTTATTGGTGATTTTCGGATCCCTGTTATTCATTATCCCCTGGATTATCTATATGTATTATACGGGAATTCTTTGGGTACAAATAGCCAAATTATTAGCAAGCGCGCAACCAGGACGAAAACTAGGGTTACTTTCTGGATATGAACTGTTTGATTGGTTTCATTTCCTCACAGTATCTGTCTTGTTTTTGAGTCCGACAAATACCGTGCTCTTATTACTTTTTATGTCCCACCTGGTTTATAGAAGAAAAAGCGATTGGAAAACCGGCCTCTTAACATCATGGGTGGTTGTACCCTTCATATTCTATGGACTGCTTCAGCCTCTTGTCCGTTATTGGATGCTCTCATTCCCTGCTCTAACACTGATCATTGCCAATTCCATTGAGGATCTAAACAGAGAACCCTTACGCGAGAAAATATTCCTTACCACATTTGTATGCTCATTGATTCTCTGTTTCCTTTTAAGTTACGTTAATTTGATTTATGTAACTCCTTACCCTGTATCTCATTCCTTAAGAGATTTATGGATTTCTTACGGTAGACCTTTCGGGTAAAAATATTTGTTTTGTTGCTCGATACACCTAGAATTCTTGTTACTTTCTATTATCTACCTAAGTAGAGTTTCTTCAGAGAAAGAAACATGTGTTCAAAGTAGAGTCATAAAATAAGTGCATTCTTCTTTTAATATTTTTTAAAAGTCTACGCGAAATTTTGTGAATCTGATATAATAAAAGTAAAGGACGTTCTTGAAGGCTATTAATCTATTTCTTCCAAAAAAAGGAGTCAATTTCTTGACCAAAAGCTTCTTAGCTTGCGGGTTATTTATCTCCTAACCAATTATACCTCAAAAAGTGTTGTCTTTATATTTAATACTAATAAATGACACTAATGAGTATTTTAGGAATTAGATTTGTCTTTTTCCCACATAGGAGTTAAAAAAGAATTCTTTAAGTAATAAGGATTG
Source organism: Candidatus Sifarchaeum marinoarchaea (assembly GCA_016294985.1). Classification (GTDB taxonomy): domain Archaea; phylum Asgardarchaeota; class Sifarchaeia; order Borrarchaeales; family Borrarchaeaceae; genus Borrarchaeum; species Borrarchaeum marinoarchaea. Next base: position 2,326 of record JAECRW010000012.1, read on the forward strand.
AAAAACACTCATTCGAAAATTTGTGGGTGATTTAATTTTATTTCGCTACCAAAGAAGGCGCCAATTTCCTAATCAGAGGTTTAATCAAGCTAAAAGATGCTCGAAATACTTCAAGAAATGCCTCTATTTCTTTTTTTGACATCGGTGTCGATATACACGACATCAGTCTAGGAGCTATCCATATCCCATGGTTAAGCATTGATAGGTATAGTAACGAGCAGAGTTCCACATTAGATGTCGAGGCACTTCTGTAGTCTATGACATCTTTTTCTGTGAAATGCATGTTAAGAAGTGAACCTTCTCCAGTAACTTGGGCATTGATTCCAAATTCTTTGAATGTATCCGAAATGCCGTCTTTTAATGAGTTTCCTAAAGAATTCAATTGTGTGTAAGCTGAATCATTCAATAATTCAAATGTTGCTATGCCCCCAACTAATGTTACAGGGTTAGCATTAAAAGTTCCTGATTGGCTTAAGAATTCTGTTCTCTCCGGAGAATACAGCATCATAATTTCATCTCTTCCACCAAGCACTCCAACCGGTGTGCCACCCCCAAACAGTTTTCCAAATGCAGTAATGTCAGGAATTACATTGAAATACTGTTGTGCCCCACCTCTGCTAAGTCTAGCAGTTATTACCTCATCAAAAATCAGGAGAACATCATTTTCATTAGTTATTTCCCTGAGGAACTTCAAATAATCGTCTTTTGGAGGTATAATGCCTGCGGCGCCCATCACTGGTTCAATAATCACCGCAGCCAACTCCTTCTTATGTTCTTTGATAAGATTTTCAGTAATTTGTTGGTGATTGAACGGGAAAATTACAACATCTTTTAGGGTACTCTTTGGAATACCCTTGCTCTCAGGAATACTTTTTGGGTGATTTAAAGGATTTGAATCCTCCAAATGGGGATGGATACTTATTTGCGCATTATTATGAGTACCATGATAGCCACCCTCAGCCTTCAAAATCTTGTCTTTGCCGGTATATGCTCGTGCCAACCGTATCGCATTCATTGTTGCTTCAGTGCCAGAATTCATGATACGGATTTTATCTACAGACGGAAATCTTTCACTAATCATTTCGGCAAATTTGACTTGATATTCAGTTGGGGCATGAATTGCTTGAATACTTTCCAATTGTTCTTTAATCGCTTTGATGATCTTTGGATGGCAGTGTCCGTGTATCAATGAGGTATAATTATTCAGAAAATCAATATAGTTATTCCCATCAGCATCATAAAGTTGGTATCCTTTGCCTTTTACAATAAAAGCAGGATATGGTTCAAAAAACGTGACAGTTCGTGCGTCTCCTCCTGGTAGAAAAATTTTTGCAAGTTGATACATCTTCTGTGATTTTTGTGTCCGATGGATATACTCATTCTTAACTTCTGTCATTAGATCCAATCTATCACACACCAAAGAAATGGTTCTTAAAATTAGCTTAGACTCGAAAATGGTCAGAGATTATCCTGAGATATTAAGCCAATTCTTTTAGTAATATTATCTAAAGCTTCTCCGACTCTTTTAAAAATAGTAGTATCGATCTCTTCTTTTAACATCTCAGTAAGCGGCTGGATTGCGCGTTGATCTCCAATTCGTCCAAGTAGTTGCACAGCCTTTCTTATGACTCCTGCATCCTCATCATTTAATGCCTCAATTAGTGGATCGATTGCAAGTTCTTCATCAAGATGCATCAATGATTCTGCTGCACGCCATCTAACTCCTGGGTCCTCATCATACTTTAAAGAATTGAGTAACTCCACAATTGCGTCTTTATCTCCTAATAAACCTAATACTTCTACAATTTTGCGGCGAATGCCGGCATCTTCATTTTCTAGCGCTTCAGTTAAGGGTTTGACGGTTCTTTTATCTCTAATCGCTCCTAACGCCTCAATGACTTTCCAACGAACGCTTTCATCAGGATCTTCTCTCAATGAATCAAGCAATGTTAGTACGGTTCTTGCGTCTTTGTATATTCCTAGAGCTTCAGCTGCATAGAAACGAACTTCATCGTTATCATCATCAAGTACTCCTGTTACCGGTGCCACTGCCTTTTCAGCACAATCTTCAATATGACCAAGTGCCCATGTCGCATTCATACGAATGTTAACATTATTGTCGTACAAGCAATTAGTCAAAGGATCTACCGCTGAAAAACCAATTTTGCATAAAGCAGATGCTGCCCATCCTCTAACTTCTCTACATTCGTCATTCAATGTTTTGATTAAAGGTTCTATCGCGCGATCGTCCCTAAGTGCGCCTAATGTTCTGACAACCTCGCCTCGAACATCTGCCTCCTCGTCATTTAATACCTCAATAAGTGGCTCAACAGTCTGTGGATCTCGTAGATTTCCAAGAATATATGCAGTATTTTTTCTGATAATTAGATCCTCATGTCTCAACAGATTAATTAGTACATCAATTTCTTTTCGTCCAAGAGTTCGAAGTAAGAAAGCTACATCATCTCTTAAACTTGAACTTTTATCCTCTAATTCGTAAAGCAGTCTTACTATCTTATCTTCGGTCGTTTCAGGCATATCTACCGTTTCAGACAAATAGTCTTGTCCTTCACGTTGTGGAGAATGTGTAATATTGTTTTTAGGATCTTGATCCATAATTAGATACTTTATACAACCTATTTTTATTTTATTCTCTTTTGTGTCAAAATCGAGTTTATGTCGTCAAAAAAAGAATAAACTTAATCTGAAAAAGCATTTTTCTAAAATACAAAGAATGATGAGTTAAAAGGAATTCATTCAAGTTTTAACGACAATTTTTCTTTCTTTGCTCAATGATTTCTTTAATTTTCTTTTCTGCCCTATTTAATATAGCCTTTAGCTTTAAGTAATTCAGCGTTTAAGATACCTCCGCCAGCAGCTCCTCTTACGGTATTATGACTTAAACTCACGAATTTCCAATCAAATACATTATCTTTTCGGAGTCGACCCACGGTTACTGCCATTCCTTTATCATTATCTCTGTCCTTCCGTGGTTGTGGCCGGTCTTCATTATCAATGTATATGATTGGCTGCTTTGGTGCAAAAGGCAAATCCAGTTCTTGAGGCACGCTCTTGAATTCCTTCCAGATTTTTAAAATCTCCTCACGAGTCAGGACTTTATCCTTGAACTTAAAATTGACTGACGCGGTGTGACCGTCAACAACTGGAACTCTGGTGCAAGTTACGCTTATTTGAATATCTTTATAATTCTCAATTCCTTTTTCACCAATTTTTCCCAGTATTTTTAGCGGTTCTTCTTCGGATTTAGCTTCTTCACCACTTATATAGGGGATTATGTTGTCAACCAAATCCAGTGAAGGCACACCAGGATAACCCGCACCGGACGTCGCTTGTAGGGTTGTAATAATTACTTTATCTATCTTATATCCAGCTTGTTCCAATGCATATAGAGGGGTCATGTAACTTTGAAGAGAACAATTTGGCTTGACAGCAACAAAGCCGCCGTTTTCAATCCCGCGGTTCTTTTGTTGGATTGGAATGACATCTACGTGTTTGTGATTAATTTCGGGTATTAACATCGGTACGTCTTCTATCCGTCTATTTGCTGAACTATTACTGACTACTGGAATTCCTTTATGTGCATATGCAAATTCAATCTTTCTAGTATCTTCCTTTAGAAGGGTCATTGCGGAAAATACGAATGATACCTCCGGATTTAATGAGTCAAAATCTTGCACGTCCCTGACAATTAAATCCTTGACGTTTTCTGGGATGGGAATTACCATCTGCCATTTCTTTTTTACTGCATCATAATATGTTTTTCCCGCAGACCTGGGTGATGCGGCAACGTCTACTATTTTAAACCATGGATGATTTACTAATAATCTAACGTAGTTTTGTCCGACTACGCCCGTAGCACCTAATATTCCTATTTTAATTTTGTCCATTTTGTATCCCTTTTCATCTAATTAATTTTTTCACCCAATTCGAAAGCCTCATGGAGTGCCCTAACGGCTAAGGCTCCATCTTTTTCCTTGACAACAAAACTGATATTTAATTCTGACGAACCTTGCGCAATCATTCGCACATTAACTCCCTTTTGTGCGACAGATTGGAAGACTTTCGCAGCTACCCCAGGGGTGCCTTTTAATCCTTCTCCTACTACTCCAATCACACATATGTCGTCTTCGCTACGAATATATTTAATATAATTTGTATGCGCAAATGTCTCTTTCAAGGTTTTTTCCGTCTTTTTTAAGTCAGAGCGATTAACAACGACTGAAATATTTGCCTCACTGCTACTTTGTGAAATCATTATCACATTTGCATCAGCTTTTTCGAAAGCACCAAATATACGAGCTGCAATTCCGGGGGTACCGATCATCTCAGCACCGCCGACTTCGATGATTCCAGCATTAAATAATACACTTACTGCTTTTGCGACATTTTCAACCTGTTCCGTAACGGGGACTATAATTGACCCTTCCGCATCAGGCTTAAACGTATTTTTGACCCGAACCAGAATATTTTCTCTTTCCATGACAGGCTGCAAGCATTTGGGATGGAGAATCTTTGCCCCAAAGTAAGCGAGTTCCATTGCTTCAGCATATGACAAAGAAGGTATAGTTTGTGCATTTGGCTCAATATTTGGATCTGTTGTCAGAACGCCAGAGGTAGTTTTCCAAAAAATGATTTCTTGCGCCTCAATTGCGGCAGCAATTATTACCGCAGAATAATCCGTGCCTCCACGTCCTAGGGTCGTAATGATGCCGTCTTCGGTCTCAGCAATAAAACCAGAAATAATCAGTGTGTATCCTTGTTCAAGTAGAGGTGAAAGAGTTTGTTGAATTTTTTCAATGGAGATATTCCAAATGGGTCGAGCGTTACCAAAGCGGTCATCTGTGACAATTCCCGCCTCATATCCTGTCAAATACAAAGCAGGAATATCCAAGTTCTTAACTGCACCCCAAAGAATCGGCGTAGACAGTCGTTCACCGAAAGACATAACTTTATCTCTAGCCTGTGAACTCAACTCTTTTAATAAAGAGATGCCGACCAGCACTCTTTCTAATTCTTCGAGAGTTTCATTAAGCTTTTGTTCGACCTCTTTCAGAATTGAAATATCATCGATGCTCTCTTCTGCTGCTTTTAGATGTTTTTTCAATAAGTTTTGAATGAATTCTCTGAGAGTGTCTTTCTTAATTTCTTTTTGACATCTTTCTGCGCACTCAATTAGTTGATCGGTGACTCCTGCCATTGCTGAAACCAATATGATTACTTCATCATTCTTTTTTACAAAAGAATAAATAATTTTAGCTACATGTCCAAAATTCGATCCATTACCAATCGACCTTCCGCCAAACTTATGAACAACTCGCATAATTTGCCTCAACCTCTTCTTCTTGATAGATATAAACTTTGATAAGAGAAGGACATCAAAAACCTCCAAAAATCTTCAATACGCCACATCAAATTATGATGGGCGCATTAATACGTTGTTGTCGTCGTTCCTGAGCTAAAGCTATACAAAACATGGAAAGAATAAGTAAAGTTGTAAGCGGATAGCACTGAAAGGATCATATAATTTGCCCCAGGAACTGATGGTAGTATTCTAGTAATAATATCGATTATTTAAACTTTTTGTAGGATTAGCTGCTCAATTAAATTTTTCCTTTGTAAAGTTATGGGCTACTAGCATTAGCCTCCTCCTGCAGCAAAAAAGATTGTCAATTTATCCCCTTCTTTCAAGCGTGTATCAAGTCCTTCCAAAAATTTGATTGATTTTCCATTTAAAGCGATTATTACTGAATCATGCGGAATATCTCGCTCTTTAATTATAATATTACGCATCTTGTCACCATATTTCGCGAATAATTTTTGAAGGGCAGATCCAACGGTAGTAACTCCTTCTAATTCTTCATAGTGCTTACCTGTCAATTCTTTCAGCATTGAATAGTAGACAACTTTGATAAGAGTCATAAAGATCCCTATTATGTATCAAACAGAATCTTAAATAATTTTATCAACCAATTTTTTTTTTGGATTGGTCGTTTTAGATTTAGTTGTTCTCCTTTTTCGTTACTCCTTTTGAAATAAGAAGATTTAATAATAATTTTTAATTAAAACAGAAAGACTTTGCTTTGAAAACCAAAATAACAAAAGATCCTGAAGCCAGAGACAATTATCGTGGCGATTTGATGAAATACATAATTCTTGTGGGGGATGGGATGGGAGATTATCCCATCGAACAACTTGGCAGTAAAACTCCTCTAGAGGTTGCAAAGACGCCAAACCTTGACAAGTTAGCCTCTATTGGGAAATGCGGTAAATTGGTGACAATACCAGAAGGGGCAGCACCAGAAAGTGCTTTAGCAAATATGTCAATTCTTGGATACGATGTATCTAACTTCCAAGGAAGGGGCGTTCTGGAGGCAGCAGCAATGGGAATTAACATTGATGAAAGGGACGTTGCTTTCAGGTGTAATACCATATGTGTCGAAAATGGCATAATAAAAAATCATTCTGGAGGGCACATCTCAAGCAAAGAGAGCCATGAATTGATCAAAACAATCGCCACAAAACTTGGTAATGAGGAAATCAAATTTTTTCCAGGTGTCAGCTACAGACATATACTAATCTTAAAACACAAATATAGCCCTGATTTAATATGTACACCTCCTCATGATGTCCCTGGAACGCCATTCAAGAATGTACTTGTAAGAGCTAAGAATAATGCCGCCGAAAAGACTGCTGAACTTCTCAATAACCTTATAATAGAATCAAAAACAATATTAGATAATCATCCAGTAAATCTCAAGAGGGTAGAGGCTGGCAAAGACGCAGCGAACATGATCTGGCCGTGGGCATCAGGAAGAAAGCCCGTTATAAAGACATTTCAAGAAAGATTTGGTATTAAAGGAGCTGTGATTTCAGCAGTTGACTTAATCCGTGGATTAGGTATTTATGCAGGTTTTGATGTACTAGATGTAGAAGGGGCGACCGGCCTATATGATACCAATTACGAAGGAAAAGCAGATGCTTGCCTAACTGCTTTAGAAACTTATGATCTTCTGTATGTTCACGTGGAAGCACCTGATGAGGCATCACATCAAGGAGATTGGAAACAGAAAGTTAAGTGTATAGAAGATTTTGATAAAAGGCTTGTTAAAAGAATTTTAGATAATCTAAAAGATGATATTAAGTTAGCAGTTCTAACTGATCATTATAACCCAATAAGTGTAAGAACTCATACCCGTGAGCCTGTTCCTTTCTTAATTTATGACAGAAATGAAGAACCTGACGATATCAAGAATTTTACCGAGGATTCCTTTGACGGAGGCAGTTTTGGGCTGCTGACTGGTGAGGAGTTTATTGAAATTTTTCTTAATGGCAGATAAAATGAATAATAAGCACAGTTAAGACCTTAAAGGCTTAACATGAGTATTTTTTGAGAGTTCCAATATTTCAAAAGAATCCTTCAAAGAGTGCTTCAAAAGATTTTTTTAGAATGGTTGTTCATTCAATATTTAGGTAATATAACATCTGCTAATTCAGAAAGGTGGCGAAAATGAGTCAATCTATGCTGCAACAAGCATCAAACTATGCAAAGAAAGCCCTTCAATATGATCAAGCTCGAAGGTATAAAGAAGCCATTAACAATTATTTAAATGCCGCAACAGTTCTGCAGAAACTCATTACTCTGGAACAAAGCAAAGAAATGAGAGATTTGTACTACCGTAAAGCGAGAGAATACTTAGCACGAGCGACTGAATTAAAGGAAATTGCTAAGAAACCGGTTAGTGTTGATAAAACTGAGGGTGATGAATCAGAAGACGAAATTGAGGCAGCGATCGCAGAAACGATTATTGGCGAAAAACCTAACATCGCATGGGATGATGTAGCTGGTTTAGTAGTTGCTAAATCTGCGTTACGAGAAGCGATTATTCTACCCATGCTAAGACCCGATTTATTTAAAGGAGCAAGAAAACCATGGAAGGGTATTATGTTGTTTGGGCCGCCTGGGTGTGGAAAGACATTAATAGCCAAAGCTGTGGCTACTGAAGTTGATGCAACTTTCTTCAATGTATCTGCAGCTGCTATAATAAGTAAATGGCTAGGTGAAAGCGAAAAACTGGTAAAAGAACTTTTCGATGCTGCAAGAGAAAAAATGCCCTCTCTTGTATTCATAGATGAGGTTGACTCGATTGCAACAGAAAGGTCTGCAGGAGAGCACGATGCATTGAGACGCGTCAAGACTCAACTCATGCAAGCTATGGACGGGGTTACTAGCAAGGCAGAAGACAGAATCGTTGTTTTAGGAGCAACTAATATTCCGTGGGATATAGACGCCGCATTTCGAAGACGTTTTGAAAAGAGGATTTATGTCCCCTTACCAGATTTAGAAGCACGACAAGCGATATTCAAAATACACACCAAAGGTGTAGAACATGCACCAGAGGTCAACTTTGAAGAGTTGGCTATGCTCTCAGAAGGCTATTCCGGTGCAGATATTGCTCTTATATGCCGAGAGGCAATAATGATGCCAGTCCGTGAATTAGATGCAGCTGGCGCTTTATCAGATACAAGTGTTCAAGTTCGACATGTATCAAAAGGAGACTTCACATTAGCTATGGAAAAAATTAGACCAAGCGTTTCTCCTAGCGAATTACAAAGATTCGATGAATGGTTTGCAGAATTTGGGGCAGATTAGGCGCTTCTGGTGATAGGGTTGTCAGTGAAAAAGAAAGAAAAAAAGAAAACGGCAAAGGACAAGGAATTAACTCCGAAAGAAGAAATACATGAAGAAACAGGAGTTAAGACAAAGACAAAAATAAAAGAAACCAAAGAAAAAGTGACCGTTAAAAAACCTAAAGAAACAATCACTGCTGTAGTTGATAAAGAGCTTGAAATACTTGAAAAAGAAATTGAAAAAGCAGAAATTGAGTTAGAAAAAGCTAAAGCTCATGACGCTGAGGCACAGGCAAAAGAGTATTTTAAAAAGAAATATGAATGGGTTTCGCATCCATGGATGTTTTCAGGTCCTTCACGTGCCGATCATTTAGAATCCTGGCGCGAGGATTGGGCTAATCTTCTTTTAGACTGGGCAAAATATTTTACAAAGCATATCGTAAGTTTAATGGAGCTCAAGGATCAATATCCGTGGTATAACTCCGATATAAAGCGAAGCCTCTCAGAAGAGGACTTAAGGTCCATTATGGAATTTCTAATTGCACGAGATCTTGCAAAATGGGTCAGTAAAGAAGAAACTCGACTTCGGATTTATTGGCGAAGCCTAGAAGCCTGGGCAGATACTATCTATGAATGGATTATGGAAGCCTGGGCTCAGGATAGCTGGGTAATTACGCTGATTGATCTTGTTCGGGCTAAGCAGTCATTCAGTACAATTCCCCCTAAGGAACTCGGTGCAATTATGCAAATCATGATTAAGAAGGGATATGCGATAAAAGTCGATGAAAAGGCCATAGAAATCAGTTTCTGAAAGAACTAAAATGCTAAATCAAGAGTTACCTACAAATCCAGTGAAAGCGTTTTTTTGCCATAACTCACAAATACCATGAAAAGCTGTAAAGCATTTACGTATATTACCAGTTTGGTGATTTCTTGCATTTTAATTTCAAATTCCAGACCTTAAGTATTGGTTTTTTAATCGTCTGTATGATCCTTCTTCCTCTTCAACTTCAAAATTTATATGCCTCAAATCAACCTGATCTAGAATTTGATAAGAGTCTAGCATTTGAACATCTTGAAAAATATGACCAGTTATCTCCTCTTCTTCCGGGAAGTGAGAAAAGCCAAGATTTTTTAAAATACACAAAAAAAACCCTGGAAAATTCGTTATGGACTGTAGAGATTCAAAGTTGGGAACATGCTAGCCCACAAGTAACACTTAATAACTTAATCGCACGAAAAGCCAGCCAAGAGGGCAATTCAAAAGGAATTATCATCCTAGGTGCACATTACGATGCCAGAATTTGGGCTGATAAAGATCCAGAAGTGAATAAACGCAAAGACCCGGTGCCAGGTATCAACGATGGAGGGAGTGGTGTTGTCGTTTTATTAGAATTAGCGAGAATCTTATCCATCCCTGAAGGCTATGAGGTGTGGATAATTCTATTTGATGCAGAAGATCAAGGAGGTATTTCTGGTTGGAAAGGTGGACAGAGTGGTTGGATTATTGGAAGCACTTATTTTGTCAAAAATCTCTCTGATTCAGATAAAAATCGAATGAAATTGGTGCTGATTTTGGATATCGTGGGAGATTACAATTTGAATTTGCACAAAGAAAGATCTTCTGATACCCAGCAAACAAATAAGATTTGGGAATTAGCAAATGAACTCGGATACGACGAGAATTTTTTAGACCAGACAGGTTCGTCTATAATTGATGACCATCGACCCTTCATCGACGCTGGAATTCCAGCCGTGGATATAATCCAACAAAGAAGTAAGGATGGATACGATTTCTTCAGATGGCACCATACAACAAATGATACTATAGAAAATGTAGACCGAGAAAGTCTAAGTAAAGTTGGGCGCACCATGGAGTACTATTTAGAGACGCTTGAACTAGATCCTATGTCTTCCAAATTAATTCTATCATTTCTGATAGTAAGTGGCGTAATAGTTCTTTCTATAACACTAGTCTTTGTTTTTAGAAAAAAAATTGTTCAAAAAAACGTATAACTAAATTGCCGAATGCTTCTATGTTCTTTTAATTTGCCTTTTTATGGTGGGGCTTCACAGATAAATTGTTCATAAGGTCTAAGGAATTTTGCGATCTCTACGGCAATTAGCGCAGAAGAACTTATGCCAATGATGATTAACCAATCCGTTAGGGATAAAGGGACAGTATCGAAGACGGGTTGGAGAAATGGTACATATACGACTGCTAGTTGCAGGATCATCGAAGAAATCACTGCTATGACCAGCCACCTATTGGCGAGTGGGCCGATCTGAAAAAGTGAGTATTTCTCAGAACGGGCTGCAAATGCACTCCATAATTCAAAAGCCACGATCAGAGAGAAGATCATGGTACGAGCGTAGTCGAGGGATGCACCTGTGTTAATCAACCACCAATATAACGGTAAAGTAGCGGTCACCATTAGTGTTGCCATGCCGACAATGAAATAGCGGATCCTCGTATCAAACACACCCGCGCGAGGATCTCTTGGTGGGCGGTCTAATACGTCAGGCTCTTTAGGATCAACTCCTAAAGCCACAGCGGGAAAGCCGTCAGTGACTAGGTTTATCCATAAGATTTGGATCGCCAATAATGGAAGCGGAAGTCCAATAGTGCTCGCAATAAAGAGTAAAACGATTTCACCGACGTTTCCACGCAGTAGATACGACAGGTACTTTTTTATATTGTCGAAAATACCTCTTCCTTCTTCCACTGCCGATACGATGGTGGCGAAGTTGTCATCCGTGAGAATCATGTCAGCAGCTTCTTTAGCGACATCTGTGCCTGTAATACCCATCGCTATGCCGATATCAGCCTTTTTTAGCGCAGGGGCGTCATTAATTCCGTCACCTGTCATCGCGGTGATATGACCCTTCTGCTTCCATGCAGTAACTATCTTATTTTTGTGCTCGGGAGAAACGCGTGCATATACGCTCACATTTTCAACTATTTTGTTAAACTCTTCGTCATCCATCTCTTCGAGTTCCTGCCCTGTCAAAACTAGGTCATCTTCTTCTAAGATGCCTATTTCTTTTGCAATTGTCGTAGCAGTAAGTTTTTGATCGCCTGTGATCATAATAGGTCGAATGCATGCCGCCTTCGTCCTTTCCACAGCACGAATAACTTCTTCTCGCGGGGGGTCAATCATTCCCTGTAGCCCCACGAAGACTAGACCCCGTAACACAGTCCCCTCGGTAAGTTCCGCTTGTTCGTCTTGAATTTCACGATAGGCCATCCCTAAAACGCGAAGTGCATTAGCACCCATATCTAAATTAACTTTACTAATTTCCTCCTTTTTCTCAACACTTAAGGGAATAATTTTGCCATCCTCAAGTATGTTCTCACAAAGATTCAATATTGTTTCAGGTGCGCCTTTTACACCAACAAATAACGTACCTATATTCGTTGTATGAACAGTTGCCATAAATTTGGTTTCTGATGTGAAAGGGATTTCCCATATTCTCGGGTTCTCTTCTTTCAGATCTTCATGGATAATGCCAGCTTTTGCTGCTGCTACAATTAAAGAACCTTCAGTTGGATCTCCAAACAACTCTAAATTATCGGTTGAAGGATTTTTATCATTTGTTGAAGCATTAATCTGTAAATGGGCATCATTACATAAAGCTCCAACTTGAAGTAGTAACTTTACGTTGACATCTTTAAGCGGATCAATAGTTTTCCCTTGTAGAAAAAATTCGCCTTTTGGAGAAAAGCCAGAACCGGTAATATCTATAGTTTTTGAATTGGCATACAGTTTGGAAACGGTCATTTCATTTTTGGTTAGTGTGCCAGTTTTATCGGTACAAATAACAGACGTACTGCCTAAGGTTTCCACGACTGGCAGTCTCCTGACAATACTATTTCTTTTCGCCATTTTCTGTACACCAACAGTTAGTGCTATGACTACCACTGCTGGAAGAGCTTCAGGAACCCCTGCTACGGCTATGCTAACACTCCAAAGAAATAGTTCTACTAGAAAAGGCTGTGTAATAGCAGGTGCACGGATTAATCCAGTCAATGCAACGATCGCAGCAGCTATAATGCAGCCAACACCAAGCCATTTGCCTACAACATCCAACCGTTTTTGTAGCGGTGTCAATTCGTCTTCTGCTGTTTGAATCAATTCTGCAATTTTACCTAGTTCTGTAGTCATCCCTGTAGCAATGACAATGCCTTTTCCTCGTCCGTATGCAACAGTAGTGCCAGAATATGCCATATTTTTCCGATCTGAAAGCAAAACGTCCGTTTCAAGAGGTTGAACAATTTTCTGAACAGGAACAGATTCTCCAGTAAGTGATGCTTCTTCTATTTTGAGATTAATAGCTTCTATTAAGCGTACATCAGCAGGAACTTTATTACCCATTTCAAGAAGAACAATATCACCAGGTACTAATTCTCTTGAAGGGATTCTCATCTCGATGCCATTTCGAAAAACCAATGCTTCTGGTGCTGCAATCTGTTTCAATGCTTCAATTGCTTTCTCAGCACGGTATTCTTGTACAAACCCTAAAATTGCATTGGCAAAAACAATAGCAAAAATCGCTATAGATTCAAAAATTTCTCCTCCAAAGAAAATTGAAGAAACAAATGAAATAACTACAGCTGCGACTAAGATCAAAACAAGAAACGATTTGAATTGAGCTAAAAAGAGTTTGAGGAGACTTGTTTTTTCGGCTTCTTGGATCTCATTAAGTCCATATTTATCAAGACGTATCTTTGCCTCATTATTACTGATACCATCATCTTTTGATCCTAAAGTATTATATGTATCTCCTACGGTCATCAAATGAAATTTCTTCTCAGTTAACGTATCGCCCACTTTTTTCACCGCATATATTAGCAACAGTCTCGATTAACAGCAGCCATGAAGCCTTCATCAGTTTTAGGATAGTTGTCATTTTTTAAATACTATAGTCGTGGTATTTAGGTTTGTCAGATTAGTGCATTATGAAAGGGACTCATTAAGGGAATATCCTACTCCATCTTATTTAAGACATCTATAAAGAGCATAGGAGCCTGTCTGCGTAAAAAAAGGTAAAAATAATTACGATGAACTGCCGCCTAAACCAGGAAAATAATATCGTGTACCCCTTGCGTAGCTTGAATCGAGACGAGCTATCCCGCCGTCCTTAAAAGCTTTAAGAACTCTTTCAGATCGCTCTTTAGACCATCCTTTTTCTATCATGATCTCTTCGAGAGTTGTCCAACCCTTGGAGCTAGCCAGTTCAAGTACTTCGTTCTGGTCGCTACTCAAGCCCACAGGGACGAATTCAACGAGTTTTACGTCTGATGACTTAAGTTCAAATACATTTACGAGATCTGCCTTTTCCAGACGCTTTATCGCACTATTTATATCATCGGGGCTTATAGTAACTCCTGGAGTTTCTTTATTTACCAACAAAACTATCTCTGCAAGGCTCATAATGCCTCCAGAGGCCTCTTTATTTTTTTGAAGGATACCAAGGGCTTCAAGCCCAAGTTTATCATAGTATTTATCTTTGCCAAATAGTCTAGGTTTGCCTTTTTCCTCATATACACCTATTTCTAAAGGTAATCCCAGCTCAGCACGCATACGTACTACTTGTTCACGATAAGCCGGTAATGTTTTGATTTCCTTTGCATATTTTTTCTCGAATTTCTTTAATTCTCCGCGAAGTTCTCGTAACGACGTAAGCATCTTGCCTAGGTCTTTCATCATTAATTCAGTGCCTTTTTTCTTAAATTCTCGTTCTAATTTCAATTTCTTCTCGATATCATGCAATCCCATGCTCGGACACCTCAACCGGCAGTTATTATTCTCTTAGCCGTCTCCGAAAATCATTTAGCCAACGGACAGCATTATATTCTAAATTTTTAGCCATTTCTTCGTTGATCACTTTATCAGGAGATTCTTTTTTAAGGTTATCACGCCAGCGTTCGATTTCTGTATATACCCAATAATCCTTACCGAATCCTGGGAAATTCTCAAGTAGCAGGAGGATGTCATCGAGGTTAGGAACAATAAGGTCAATCCTGGCAACACTTCTTAGCTTTGCAAGATCAATTAGTTCTATCATATTGGCAACTACATCAGCTGTCTTAGCGGCTATATTAGAAACGGAGACAAAAGAAGGGCCTATTGTTCCAACGGGAATTTCATCAGAGGTTGGCATAGTACCTTCAGCAAGACGTAAGCGTTCCGCACCATAAGGGAATTTTTCAATAATCTTTTCCTTTTCTAAGAATTTATTCAGATTGAAATTCATTTTGTCGAGTTTCATACGTGCTTTAAATGCGTCTCTCATCAAAGATCTCAATTGGCGTTTATAAAGAGTAGGATCCAAATCTCCCTCAATGAGACTTTTGGTGAGTGTATCTAGTGTTGCAATAGTTGCAAATAGTTCTGCTTCAATCTCTACCTGATCTTTTTCGCGTGCCATGCAGAATCCTCCTAACAAGTAGATTGCACTTTTATCTTAAATTCTATCATTGTTCTTTTGACTCTTCAAGTTTTTTATTTAGAAGATAGAGTTCTTTTGAATATTTCTTATACAATTTAGTATATTCGACCGACGCAATCTCTCCATCTCTGAACTTTGCTTCCAAGTTTTCTATAAGGTCAACAACCGCTATCTTTTCACTTTCCAAGTCCATCTGCAAAGTTTCGGCTTGGGCTGAAGGTTGAATTACTTCTTCTTTACGAACTTCGCCTGTTTCAGGAACATTATGAACAGTCATTCGTGCTTTTAATCGTACTAATTCATCATCTTTGTTCATTATAACAGATTGAAGACGTTCTACTTCACCTTCCAAGATATCAGACTGTCGTTTGAACTTTTCTGTTTCTTCCCCTAGTTTTGTAGCTGGTGGAGGTGAAACAACTCCAGCTGGAGCAAGGGGAGCCCTAGCAAAAAGACCTTTGAATGAATTTACTATATGATAAACATGAAAATCGCCTCGCCAACCACTTTCCAGTATCCTCATGCGCAATTTTCCTTGCGCATCTACATTAGGATGCTTAACGTTTCTTATCCAGACTTCTGGAGGTCTCCTCGGAAACTCATATGGGACATAAACATCAATTTCAAATTTCATGCCTGCATATGCACCACGTCCAGGAAGAAATCCTTTCCAGTGTCGTAAGTTACCATTAACAGGGTTAAATTCCTTCGCGCGTTGATACATTAACTGCGCTTCTCGGGCTAATATAAAATCAGCGTTGATCAATAAATAAACCTCCTAACGAAATTTCAGAAGTTTTGCGAAGATCAATAAGGTTTCACATTATTTATTCACTTTATCTATAATTAATGTTATCTTTTCAACATTGTAATATCACTTAATCATTGACTAAATTGACGTTAGTAACTTTTCTAGTTTTTTTGTCTTTCAATAATGATTTAAAGCATGTAAAATCTTTAATTGAATCTAAATTAGAAACAAAATTTATTTACATTAAAAACAATACTTATTTATTCACAACGCTAGCAATCTTGTACAATACAAAACAGATCACGTTCACCTGTCTTCACGAGTAAATGAGGTGTCTATCTTGTCCAAAAAAGGTAAAGATGATGATATTAAAGAACAGCTCAATGAGATCAATGATTCTTTGGAAGAAATAAAATTCAACCTTGTACAACTTTTAGGCAGTTCACCAAAGCAAGAAACAAAGGCAAAGTTCGATATCACGCCTATACGAGAGTTGATTGACCCAATAGCTGCTGAAATGGCCCAAGAGAATACAGTTATAGAAATCCTAGAGAAAATTGAAAAAGTTGGTTCACCAACACAGGAGACATCAAGTGTACCATCTACAGAAACTATGGAAGAGATCAAGGAGACTTTGCAAGCACTTGCTAATCGGTCTGATGTCCAAACACCAGATATCAGTTCAATTTCCGAAAAACTCGAAGGGTTTTCGGGCATGATGGAAAGAATATTTGCCACCCTCGACAAGTATCCAGGGCAAGAAATCATCACAGAAATTCGTGAAGGTATAAAAAAAGCAACTGGTTTTGAAGAAGCAGAGAAGATTGCTGCTACAGTTGATGACAATCTATCTAAATTAAATGAGACATTGCAAGAAATGGATTCACGTCTTTCGCGGCTTGATGAGTTCGGTGAATTTACTGCGAGCCTTCCAGAAATTCTTGAACAACTTCAAAATGACATAAGACTCTTACTTGAGATTGATCGTGATGATCAAATGCATCGAGAAGAAAAAGCAAGAATTGAAATTGAAAGAGCGGCGGATCTCCTTCAAACAGGCGTTGCTATGATGGATATGCAACCTACAGTTGAAGAAATAAGGAGTTTTGTAGCCGAGAGCATCCAGGAAAAAGAAGCGTTAGTAAAATCAAGAGAAGAAATCCTACAACTCTTGAAAGGTGTTTACGAAGAAATAGCGAAAATGAAAGAAGATATTCACGAGCTTCGTGCCGTTGAGTCCACATTAAATACTGTAAA
>JAECRW010000090.1 GCA_016294985.1 Candidatus Sifarchaeum marinoarchaea
TTCTTTTGTTTAAACCCAGGGAGAATAACAACTACAGGGGCATCAAGTTCTTTAGCAAAATATAAACAATTCTTAACGTCAGTTAGTGCTCGTTTTCTAATGACCGCATCTAAACTACACATATCATATTCTTGTTTCAAAGTATTTACCGCTGCGATTCCAGAAATTTTAATTCCATATTCTTCTAAAACTGTATTCAGTTCTTTCATGTTATAGTTGCCTGGATCTGCTACATCCAATTCTATTCCATTAAATCCAAACTTGGCAATTTCCTTGATTGTTTCGGTGATTTCTTTACCCTCAAAAAGCCACCAACGATTAATGCTTAACTTATTCATATTTCTTCCCTCTAAATTTAAGTTAATCTCAAAAAAAGAATGTAAAAATAAGGGAATTCATTGCTGTAATTAACAAAAAAAAGATGGGGTCTAAAGTGAAATAACGAAGTATGCTACATCGTTATAGCCTTAGCCACATCAGCGCCTGTGACCTTCTTTCGTTTTGAAAGTTTGACAAGTTCAAGGGCGTTTTTGCTAACCCCTTTTATTGTTGACTCCAAATGCTCCACTACAGCCATAATGGCATCTTTGGCTACCAAATCAGCGCCAGCATCTTTCATAAGTTCTCTTACTGGGGCAAGAGCTAATCTTGTCTTAGCAGTTCTAGGTTTTGCTGCGGCCTTTTTCTTTTTCTTTGCCAATTTTTTAACCTCCTATAGGTACCCCCAAGGTTTAGTATAAGTTTAACCATAGCTAGTGCTAAACTCTATATACTTAATTATAACTGCAATTAGAGCTATATAAATCCTTCTCTCCTGTAATGCTCAAATCATTTACTAGTTCTATATTCATGGGTAATGATTATGCTCATGACCCATAAGTGACATTCATGAGATCTGATCCTAAAAATTCATAACAAGTTTTAACAAAACGATTTCTTAAAATAGTGATTTTATCGTTTCGTTTCAAATAAGAATTAATTTCCTTAAAGATAACTTAAAACTTGTTGCTGAATACAAAACCTTCGCTCTTATCAAATGGACAAATAAAAAACATATGAGGTTTGTTTTTCTAGTTTTATCTGATTAAAAAGTGATTTACATCGTTTAGAACGATTTTAAAAGCCGGGTCGTGAACTAAATACTTTTAAAACATATCGATGAATTCTTGAGGTTCCTCCCCTTCATCAATTGTTTTGATGGTGGGAATTCCTCCAGCGTCCTTATCTAATTTCTCTGCTAGTCGTGCCGCATTAAATCTTTGGCGGGTACTTGCTTTTTTGCCGATCCAAATCCAAATTTTCTTGTTTTCATTGTCGTCAAGCACGAAAACCTCATTAGAAGCGTTCATTAAAGTTGTATTTTGATAAGGTGCAATTTCCAAATCTTCGTCTACCACTTTATAGAGTTTTGCCATCTACTCCACCTATTGTTGTATTTACTTATCTTTTAGATATAAAAGATTTCAGACATTATTCTCTTTATTAATACAATTCCTTTTCTATCCGACTCCACATAATAATTTAAGGACCACATTTTAACTGCTTTCTAATTCCGTATTTTCGTTATTCTAACTAGAATGATCTTTTCAAAGAAAAAAGCACGCTCTGATAGTCTTTCAATAGAATATGTACCCTCCCATCTTTTAAAATCAAAATTTGATAGTGTAGAAAGGATCATTAAAATGCGACCATTCTTCTTAAGATATGCATGAGATTCTAGAAGAAATCTTTGAATTATATCAGAACCAATTCCTTGAGCCCATGCAAGTGAAATCAAATCTTGCCTTTTTTTGTCAGGTAGTGGGAGAGGAAGATATGGTGGATTAAAAATTATTAAATTAAAATATTCCTTTTCAAGAAAAGGCTGAAATAAATCACCATGGATAAATTCTATTCTTTCACTTATTTTGTTCATTAAAGCATTCTTTTTCGCATTTTTTACTGCGATAGGATTAATATCTGTTGCGATAACACGTATATCTTTCTTCAATGTAGCGGCTACGAGAGCTTGGATTCCAATTCCTGTTCCTAGGTCAAGAATTATATCCTTTGAGCGAATATAATTGCCTAAATAGTCTGCTAATAAAAAGGAATCTTCTGCAGGTTCATATACTTCATCAAAGACTTGAAAGTAAAGATTTCTAAATTTAAGCTGCTTTATTTCAGCAGACCTCCTTTATCCTACCGATTGTATCTTTCCTTGGAGATGGTCAGTTAAAAGGCCAATTTCCTCCGGTGACATCTCTCTGCCTCTTTTTTCAAGAAATGGAAGTTCTTGAGTCAATTCATGAAGAATTTGTTTTTTGGAGATGGATATCTTTAGTTTATCTAAATATAATGCAAGCATTGTTTTTGCCTTTCTGTTTTTTCGACTGAAAAGGGCACGAATGACGTCATAAAAGAGATTCTCATCGTTTATTTGAAAAGGAGGTGAATGTGGTGTGATTTTTACAAGTGCTGAATCTACTTTAGGTGCGGGATAGAAAGCGGTTCTCGAAATGTTTTCAAGAATGTTGACTTTTGCTCGATAATAAGCTGTAACAGAAAGTCGGCTGTATTCACGGGAGCCAACTGTTGCTGTTAATCTCTTCGCAAAATCTAATTGATAGGTTAGTATCGCAAAATTAAAACTATATGTAAGTAATTTGAATGTTAAAGGCGAAGAGATCGAGTAGGGGATGTTTGAAACAACTTTTGTAAAGAAAGGAACATCTATTCGTAAAATATCAGCCTGAATAATCGTTACATTGTCCCGTTTTTCACATTGTTCCTTTAGAACCTCAACAAGGCGTGCGTCTTTTTCGACAGCTATCACTTCTCTTGTATATTGAGCTAGTCGTTTTGTTAAAGTCCCAATTCCGGCCCCGATCTCTAAGACTGTATCAGTGTTTTGTAAGTCGGCATGGGCAATTTGTTTATCAAGCACACTCGAATCTATAAGGAAATTTTGCCCCATTCGTTTTCTTGGCTTAATATTGTATTTCTTCAAAATTGTCTTAGTCTCGGTCAAGAGATCCGTCATTTTTATCCTTGCTGTATAGGAAGTCTCGCGAAAAGATAACGTTTTTCATTTCCTTCAAGTTCTAGTAAGATTCGCTTCTCAATTACCTTTTGTGGATGAATGCGTGTACGTTCCTCAATATCCATGAATGATTTAAACGGTCCTTTTTTTCGCTCATTTAATAGATCTATGAGAAATTTTTTTCCTACACCAGGCAGTAACTCCAATTGGTGCATCCGAGTGGTTATAGGATGTGCATTGTTAAAAAAATCAACAAAAAATGCTTCTTGCATTGTTACGATCTTTTCAATTGCAAACGGTAGTTCCCTTTTTGCGGTTGATGTCAAATCCTCGATGCTTATACGACGTTTTACATGCAGTACCAAGTCTTGCTTTCGTTTTACACGTGGATTGATGTTTAAACGATCATGAAGATTAATAGGAGCGTCTTTTGTAGTTGCGAGTTCTAGTAGAGTAAAATACTTCTCACCAACAACCTGAACCAGGGGGTCTTGTAAATATGCAGGTCTTTTATCTAATCGACCGAGGGGCTGAAAATCGAGTACCACCACATATTCTTCAAATTTTTTGTTTCGTCTCGCTGATGAATCTTGCATATACTCACCCCTGGTTAAAATTAGAAAATATAATAGGCAAAATTTGACTAAATATGTGAATTTTCCATTTATCTGAACTTATCAATGATTCCCAGCATTTTTTCTAAATCACTTGTTAAAACAACTTTATGTTTTTCAGTAACAAATACTTTTAATTCAGGTATTGATGTTGGCATCGCATTAACTATTTGAACTGCTATATTTTCATCCATAAAATCAAATTTAGATACCAATTCACTCACTAGCTTACGAGCATTTTTCTTGTCAGCCGCAGCAAATTTCATGGTGTAATCTAAAGTAACTCGTTGTATATACCCCAACTCAGAATTTTCTCCACGCTCTGTGAGAATTTCTTTAACCTCGGGAAGTGTAAGAAGTTCTTCTTCCATGATTTTTTTCGGCATATGATTTACCTCTCTATTTTAACTCAAAATTGATTTACTTGGTGAAATGTGCTCTGGAAGAGTGATGAGCGTCTTCTCCCTCTTTTTATCCTTTATTTGAATTAAATATGCACGTCCTCGTTTTCCAATTATAATACCCGTCTTTCCAATAAATCTTCGATGAGGTAAGCCTTTTTGTACAGCGGGCTCAGGATCTATGTCTACATAGTCTCCGATTTCATATGTCATTGTCATTTTTGATAAAGGAGGCATTCCTCTGTTTCTCGGATGCTTCTTTAGGACCTTCCTCGTCCTACAGCGGTAACCCTTTGAAGGTTTCATGTTACTCACAACCTGTTAACAAATCATATTCTCTTTCATCGTTGTTTTATTGATGTACTTTGAGATCATCTAACTTCAATAACTCTGATAATATTAAATTACTTTTTATTAATAACAACAACTAGTCTTTAGTTTATTTGAAAAATAGTTTTTTAATCTTTTTGTTATGATTTTTCACCTGTCTTAGAGTATTTTCGTGTTAAAGTAGCCAACGAAGTCATCGAAGACCACTAAATGTTCTTTAACAAAGTCGTTATTAAAAACTATTACTTCCAGAATTAATAATCATTTGAAAAAAATTCAAATACCCAAAATCTTTTCATTCATTGTAAGATACTGCATTCTGGTGAATGGTGGCTCACAAATATGCTTCAAATTGAAAACTTATCTGTTTCCGTCGATGGAAAGGATATCTTAAATTCAATCAACCTAGAGATAAAAGAAGGCGAAATTCATGCCCTATTTGGCCCTAACGGTTCTGGCAAGACTTCTCTACTTATGACAATGATGGGCTTTCCAGATTATCGTGTGACTGAAGGACGGATTATTTTCAGGGGAAAGGACATTACTAGTATGACTATAGATGAACGTGCAAAACTAGGGCTTGGATATATGTTTCAAAGACCTCCCACGATTACTGGAGTAAAAACGAGACAATTGGTAGAATTATGTGCACAGGATAAGACCGCTAATGTGGAAGAGTTAGCTAAACAACTGAATCTACAAAGTTTTTTGGATCGAGATATTAATCGGGGTTTTTCTGGTGGCGAGATAAAACGTGCTGAACTTCTTCAGTTATTGGCACAAAATCCAAATTTTTTACTTCTGGATGAGCCCGAATCAGGAGTAGACTTAGAAAATCTCGCTCTCATTGGACGTTTAATAAATGATTTACTCCGTAGCGACCTGAATTTCAAAAATAGAAGAGCACAGCCATCTCCAAAAGCGGGCTTAATCATAACTCACACTGGCTATATCTTGGACTATGTTTCAGCTGACATAGGTCATGTGATGTGCAATGGTCGTCTCGGATGTAGTGGTACCCCCTCAGTTATACTCGCAAATATCAGAAAAATGGGATATGAAGAGTGTATTGCGTGCTTATTAAGATCTTCCTGACAGGAAAGTGATCCGGTGTGACAAATAGTGACGAAATAAAGAAAAAAGCATTAGCTGCAAAGCATAAAAAGGCCTCACTGGGCCCTGATCTGAATCTAGATAACTATTCACCCAATCCCGCTCCACATGACCCAGTAGATGATCTCACCGTATTTTCCAAAGAAGTGCAACAGACTTTACGTATGAGTGGTGTAATACCCGAAGCACACAATCGTGCGGGAACTTTCGTCTTGATGGACACCTCAGTGATACATAACGCTGTTTCTCAAGAAGGAGTAGAGATTTTGAACACTGGTGATGCACTAGACAAGCATCCTTGGCTAAGAGATTACTGGTGGAAGACTGTGGCCGTAGATAAAGATAAATACACAGCTTATACAGAACTAGAAGGAAAAAAAGAGTCGTTAGGATATTTCGTACGTGTATTGCCGGGAGTAAAAACAATTTTTCCCATACAAAGTTGCCTCTATATGAGTCAGGATAACATCAATCAAGCAATCCACAATATTTTGATTGTAGAGGAAGGAGCGTCACTAGACATCATTACAGGGTGCGCTGTAAGCCGTCATGTTCAACGAGGTGCACATATTGGTGTAAGTGAATTCTATGTCAAGAAAGGTGGGCGGTTGTCATTTACAATGATTCATAACTGGGCCCCTGATGTTTCAGTACGACCAAGAAGCGCTGCAATCGTTGAAGACGATGGAATCTTCTTAAGTAATTATATATGTATGCAACCAGTTCGATCTCTCCAGATGTATCCCACGACTCAATTAATAGGCCGTAACGCCATTGCGCGTTATAATAGCGTTTTGCTAGCACCTCCAAAGACAGAACTTGATATTGGTGCGCGCGTATATTTACAAGCCCCGGGATGTCGTGCAGAAGTCATATCT
>JAECRW010000266.1 GCA_016294985.1 Candidatus Sifarchaeum marinoarchaea
TCTAACTTATTTCTTCTATTTTTAGTTTTTTTGGATTTGTAGCTTGGATAGTGCTTATTCCAAGTGGGTCTTCTATAATAAGTGTAAAAGGGAGTTCTCCTTCTATAGCTCGATCTATATCCAATAGTAGTTTTTTAATTTTTTCCTTTTCCTCTTTAGAATCAGCCCATGAATTTAACGTTTGCGTAGCAGATTTAGCCCTTTGAAGTACACCTTCAACATTTGTAATGAATGGGTCAGATGACATTTTAGACTCTAGGCTGAAACCGAGTTCTGGGATTTTTATCGATGCTGTGTTTGACTTAATTACCCGTGAAGTTAAATCAGAAGGATCCGAAACATTTAATGTATATCTATGAGGTGAACGCGCCTCAAGCGGATATTGCCAGCTTTGTCGAAACCCACAGTTCCGACAGAGACTCGAATATAATAGTGTTTGACCAAAATGTGGAACTTTTATCTCTCTTGCAGTAACTTTCATTGTTGAATTCTCACATACAGGACATTTCTCTCCATCTGACACTGAGAGATATTTTTCACTCATATTCTTTCACCGTTACTATGGAATGCGTTAAGGTGAACTACCTCACGCTAAAGCTGTGAGGCTTCCTGCTTCGACGACCGAACTTGCTTTTACATAGGGAATACTGTTTAAGTATTCCAGCGATGCTAAAGTAGAGGATTCAGTCTCCACAGGCTTAACATCCCTACGTCCCATAGGTAGTTGTTTTAACCCTTCGTTTTCTAGGTTATGACTTGAATTGAAGTCTCGATCTATCACCAAACTACATACCTGACAGACATAGATTCGTTCATCCAATCCTATGTCGCGAATAGTACCACAGCGCGAACAGGTTTTGGTGGAAGGGAAAAACCTATCTACTTTAATCGGAGTCTGCACCTTGGTTTCAATTGTGCGTAGTATCCCTCCGAGTGCCGTTGATAAGATTTTCCCCCCCCATAAGCGTTGCCAACCTTTGAGGTTCTCATCCTGATAGCAGACGATCCCATAAGTCGCCTGTAGATAGTGGACCAGTTTATTCTTAATATCTTTCTTGATATCATTGAGGCTCGCATAGGCTTTTTCCAGTTGGCGTCTGGTGTGATACCAGTTGTTGCTGCGTTTCTGTTGTCTGCTTAACTGCTGATGCAGTTTTCTGAGTCGTTTGCTGAGGCTGAGGGGGATCGAATAGCGGATAGCTATCCCGTCTGAAAGGGTCAATTGGGTTTTCAGACCGAAATCAATGCCCACCGTTTTGGCGGGCGGCGGTATTTTTTGTTCCTTCGCCTGAAAGGTGGTGATGGCTACGTAGTAGTCACCATGTCTCTGGATTAAGGTGGCATTTGCCATCTCACTTCCACAAGGAATTTGCGCTAAGCCATTGACCCGTAGTTGTTGTCTGATGCCTTGTATCCTGAGATACTTATCATTCAGTATGCGGTAGGTATTTCCGTATTGTTTCAAGGGGATGGAATTGACATAACTCTTGAATTTGAGTCTGCCAATTTTTCGCCCGTGTTCTTTTAAGCGTGCCAGCCCTCGAATATTATCCA
>JAECRW010000267.1 GCA_016294985.1 Candidatus Sifarchaeum marinoarchaea
CTCTGGGATGGAAAAAGGCTAAAAAGATTGCGAAGATGGAACTCTTAAACAGATATATCCTCCAATACAACCAGGTAAGAAAACAGCTTATAGCAGTAAATAAAAAGATAAGAGCGTTAGAAGAATTAGAGTCAACTACCCCACCCTAAAGGGACAGGGCTTCCAGAGGCGGGAGTCGTGAAAATTTAAGAAATTGCTAAAATACGCCTAAAGTGGAGTAAGAAGTCTTAAGCGTTTTTTCTCCCATGAGAGGATACCTCTATCGATCATATGATCTATAAGTTCACTTATCTGGTGTTTGAGTTTTTCAACTGATGATGAAGTTGTATATTGTATCAACTCGATTAATTCATTAAATTTTGGAAATTTACCTGTCTGGTTATGAAACTGATCAATGAAGAATTTTAAATCCTCTTCACTGATTGCAAAGGCATCGCTCATATCTAGCACCCATATGGCTTTTGTACTATTCATATAATAGTTAACTCAGATGTATGAAGCAGATTAGTTGTATCATGAGACTTTTTCACTTGCAATAATTTAATTTTTCTCGTTCAAATAAAAGAACATATTGTTGCCTTCAGTGGAACTTCAAAAACTCGTCAATAAAGTTTATTCAACATTTCAAAAATAGAAAATAGCCAAAAATCAATAGCAGAGCATTTAAGTCATTTATAATATAGAATTCAACGCTATGTGCTTAACTTTTTCATAGTTATTGTGTAATGAGGTGGCCTATGGACTGGGGTAAATCCATTTTTCCAATATGTTTCTTTTCTTCCACCTTTTATACTCCCTTCTTAGCTATAGAACAACAGTTTCTGTTGCAATTCAGTCTGCGCTATTTGTTGTTTTATAGCTGGAATGCCAACTTTAGCTTCCGTCATGTCTCCACCAACGCGGTATCGCTCCGTCAAATCATATGATCCTTGCTTAACTTCCTTCAACTCATAACTAACATAATAAACGGTTTTTGTATAATGGCTTTTGCAGTGTAAGCATTTTGCATCTCCAGAAACCGCCTTGGTTTCAACTGCTTCATATCTGAAGAGCATCTTTCCGAATTGTAATTCGACAGTTTTATTGCGTTCCATTTTGTCTTCATCATTAAAAACTATTGTCATCGTTCCATCTCTATTGATAGCGGCAACTTCGCGAGGAAACTTTTGGTGAATCAGACGCGCAATGAGATAGCTTAGGGACTGGGGTAGATCAAAATTTCCGACAGAGGTCTTTTCCTCCATTTTTTCCACCTCTTTTTTGATTTATGATACAAATAAATTTGATTTAATGATAGATAAAGATACAAATGGTTGGAAATCGAGGGGATAGTGAATGATATCTTCAATTGAATTTTCGGATCCGTCTCTTAAATCACTTGTGGGAAATCTCTACGTTTTTCTCAATTCTTATGTCCCAAGAACTGCTAAAGTGAGATATAATGTAATTTACTAGTGTTAATATATTAATCGAAATATCGTCATATGTAGATACACAACAATAAATTAAAAACACATCGATTGCGGAAATTTCGGATTAACACGA
>JAECRW010000268.1 GCA_016294985.1 Candidatus Sifarchaeum marinoarchaea
GTATATGACGATCATAGTTTTCTTGAACTTTTTCTCGTACATTTTCCCCCTCTTATAAGAAAACACTAAGAAACTGTTTTTAATGTCTTTCTTTTAAAGTTTTGCCTGAAATTAGTTAGTATCTTTAGTTGCTCTCAACAACTATGCACGAAGAAGAAAAGATTTCCAATTAGATTAATTTGTTCATTTTCAATTCGTTTATTAAAAAATCTACGAGTTCTGTAAGTTTCTTCTTCTTGAAATCGTCTTCTTTTTCGTCCATCGCATCTTGATACATTTCTAAGACTTTTTTTCTTCTCGTATTTCTAATGTCTTGTCTTATTATTAAAATGCTTTCTATTTCGTGCTTCTTTCCTTCATACATTTCTATTGTTCTTTCAAGTATTCTTATGCATCTATCTAATTTCGCAATTCTTCGTTTTGCCTCTTGGTATTCAGACTGGATTTCTACATTAGTAGCCAACTAATTACTCTCCACACAATTTAGACTTTCAGTATATCCATGTACTTCCACATTAATATAACTTCTAGGAAAAAGCTCCTTGTTTCCCAAATAATGGTTAAACTTTCAATCTGTAGCTAATAGCAATCTCAAAAAAAATAGGCAGTTCCAAAAAGAATTGAGGTTAGATTTTACCACGAATCTTAACCAAATCTATTGTTAATTTTATCTCTTCACCTAGTTTTATCTTGACTGAGATTAAAGATTCATTTCCTGGAAGATCTAATGTGCTCCCTATTGCTTCTATAAAACCTTGAGGAATAGTTTCAGACCAGCTTTTTACCACGATTGCGAACTTATTTGCGATCATCTCGTCATATATTGGTTCTAAGGTGAATCTCGGGGGTTTTTTAAGTAATTCTGGGCTTGCCATCCCTTTAATCTCATCCTTAAAGAAGTCTCTTCCCATTGGTATCAATGCTAGAGAACCTTCTTTTTTCTTGGCCTCAAATGAAAACTTGTAGTTGCCTTCTCCGTGTCCGACTTCTAAATTCTCATTTATCGTATAAACCGTTTCATCATCATCTTGCATCTCTTGAGCAATTTCATTTAACTTATTAACTAATTCATTCAATTTCAAATCCGTTTCCTCTCTTCTCCTCTATTTGGATATAACAATATTATATCTGTTTGCCATCTTTCAAATAAATAAAAATTATGCGATATTAGATATGGCAGAGCAGGTTCTTCAAATTGAATAGAAAACGGTGTTTAATTCGTTAGTTAATGAATGGTTAGATCGAGTTGAAAATACGGTTTAAATAACCAAAGACTTTAACTTCTATAGATGCTTTTTGAAAGGATTTTCGATTAATTCCATCAATAGAACAGGGCTTTTGTATCAGTAGTGTTGCACCATCTATAATGTTCCAAGGTTATCAATTTTATTACATTTGTACTACATGAGGACAAGAATGTATTACAAATTGTTCGTACGAAGTGTGGAATAGTTCCCTTATTCGCACAGGCTGAAACCAGCAGCCCCTATCGACTAGCTTTCGGATGAAACCATCGCCGATTACTTTTCTGAGGATGTTGAGTGC
>JAECRW010000269.1 GCA_016294985.1 Candidatus Sifarchaeum marinoarchaea
AAGAACAGGAACTTCTTTTATCTTTTTAAATTTGTTTTCCATCATGCCATTTGTGCAGATAACAAAAACCAAGCGGGTATTCTTTCCTTGATGCAAATACTTATTTCTTAACCTCTTAAAACAAAATATTAAGAAGAAGTTGCAGAATAGAAAATCAGAGGGTTTTAAGGATTAGGAAAAAAATAGATAAAAGATCAGGAATTTAGAATCTTTTCAGCTTCGACACGATATGCATCCATTACATAAGGAATTCCTGAAATTTTTGCAGCGTCTTCTGTCAGAGCCATAAGGTCATCTCGGGTGATTGTTGAGAATTTGAAATTCCTGGAACCTGCCATTAATTGTTGAAGACCTACCTTGAACTTCTGACAGAATGTATAGATTCCTATTGCTCCTAATGGTATTTTTTCGAAATCGCTTTCGTACTTTTCCTTCAGTTCCTCATACTTAACAAAGATCTGTTCCACAGTGTTTCCAAATTTTGAAACGGTCTTTGGCAAATTACCTTCTTCTAACCATTTTCCAATGTTTTTTCCAACCATACCTGGTATCATTAAACCACGTCCCATGCAAACAGCCTTTACATATGGGCTGCCCATAGCAATAGCCTTGAAGACACCATCCTCCGTTGAAAATCCGCCTGCAATAGCGATGTCGGGAACTCTAATTCCGTTTTCGTTGAGTTGTTCACAGAACTGATAAGTAAGTGCTTCGATATAGAACGTTGGTATGCCCCATTCGTTCATCATTGACCATGGGCTCATTCCAGTTCCACCTGAAGCACCATCTATTGTAAGAAGGTCAATTTTTGCTTCTGCACCGTAACGTAAAGCCATAGCTAATTCAACCATTGAATATGCTCCTGTCTTCAATGTAATTCTCTTAAACCCAAGTGCTCGAAGTCTATCTACTTCCTCAAGAAACGCCTCCTTGGTAACAAAACCCAACCTAGAGTGTCTCTCAAATTCGGTAATCGCGCCATCTGCGTATGCTTTTTGGACAGAAGAAAGCAACGGATTTGGTGTAACGATGTAGCCTCTTCTCTTCAGTTCGACTGCTCTTTCAATTGAGTTGACCTTTATTTCTCCACCAATGCATTTAGCGCCCTGCCCCCATTTGAGTTCAATAGTATCCAAATTGTGTTTGCTGCTTACATATTCTGCTACTCCTAGTCTTGTATCTTCAACATTCATCTGAACGAGGATTTCTCCATAGCCATCATTGTGGAATAGTCTGTAAGTATTTATCCTTCGATCCATTTCGGGACTTTTTTGTATTTTACCATTACTGTCGAGTTCAAGTTCCGGGTCAATTCCACATACATTCTCTCCACAAACGAGTGTAATTTCTGAAATTGCTGCTCCAATTGCGAAGTGATCCCAGTGCTTGCGCGCTATTTCAGTTGATCCTAATGCACCTGTAAAGATTGGAACTGCCATCTTAACGTTCTCTGACCAACCGTATTCAGTCTCGGTATCTACCACGGGAAACAATGCTGTATCAGGTCCTGCTTCTATTCCTTCAGGCATTCCTTTTGCTCCAAT
>JAECRW010000091.1 GCA_016294985.1 Candidatus Sifarchaeum marinoarchaea
TTTTAATGAGCCCACCTTGCTTTTGGAATACTCTCTTGATGTCTTTGATAGAGTTAAAGAGGCAGGTCCATATTATAATACATATGTAACAAATATGTACATGACAGAAGAGGCCTTAAAATTACTAATAGAACACAAGTGTGATGCTTTTGCCGCCAATATGAAAGGCGATACACAAGTTGTAAAAAAGTACTGTGGTGCAGACGTAGAACTCGTATGGAGAAACTTGAAATTAGCAAAGGAAATGGGAGCACATGTCGAAGTAATCACGCTTGTGATACCAACGATTAATGATGATGCGCAAATCCTAAGCGAGATTGCCACTCGTATCCATGATGAATTAGGTAAGGACACGCCTTGGCATTGCACTCGGTTTCATCCAGCATACAAATCTAGGAACTTAGGGCTCAAAAAGAGAACGCCTATCGCTACACTAGAAAAATCCTATGAACTTGGAAAAGACGCTGGTTTGCGGTTTGTGTACTTGGGAAATGTACCAAATCATCCTTATGAAAACACATATTGTCCTTCCTGCAATGCATTATTGATTAAACGGTTTATTTTTGACTCACAGATCTTTTTTGATGTAAAAAAAAGAATAGATGACACAATTAATTTTGAGAAAAAGTGTCCTAACTGTGGAGAAAATATTGAAATATTTGGTGAATTTATTACAAAAGAAAAAGGGATCTTTGGGTAAATCTCTATGAAGAAGGCTTCTCTACTGGATTATTTCTAACTCGGGATGACGTCGCTCATAATAGCGGATGAATGCTTTTAGGACTTCAATCATTGCACGGATTCCCATTTTGACAATAGCTTTATGACCCATATCGCTGGCAACCACTCTGTAATTTCTGTCCATATGCTTGATGTTGTGTTTCCAGCAGTCTAAGAGAATACGAAAATGATATTGGTTCATGTTATCGGCAATGAAGGCTCTGGAATCTTTCATTGAGGTAACCTGCATTGGTACGAAGAAAAGTGGGATATACAAGTGAGGAAATGCGTCTAGTCTTTTTATTAGTTCAAGAGTCTCCTTCATTTCATCCGGTCCTTCACTGGGAAGCCCCGCTACTAATGTACAAGCATTCGTCCAACCTAAATTTGCACACGTACGTAATGCGTCGTATATCATGTCTGGATATTCTTCTGCCGAGAAAGGAAAAGCTTTACCGTGCATTATTTCTCCAATTGTTTTGGAGCATCCAGTTTCGATACCTGGTTGACATCCATAGAATCGATGTCCCTTACTTCGAAGGTATTTAGTCAATCGTTCAAAAAGATCTGGGTCGAAAGCCATTGGTGCTAAAGTCGAATGAGTTACAAACACCCGGCTTATGCCAACATCCTCGAAGAGGGTTTTATATAAATTCATAATAGCATCTTTGTCCGGGTAGAAGTGCTTTGAGTTGGAACCATATAAGAACACATCCTCCGACTGTAGACACATGGAATTATCACCACTTCCCTCTGCATTTATTTTTGCATCATGCACAATTTTTTCGAGAGGGAAATCGCGCATTTTTCCGGCGGTGTTAGGTGCACAGAATTTACATCCTCTCCCGCATCCTCTTGATATCTCTGTATAATTGCCAAGAGCTGGACCCTGTAATAGAGGTACATCTTCTGGTTTTACAGGTTTTCCATAAAACACTCTTTCATAAGGACTTCCATTGTTTTCCATTATTGCGGGAAAAATCTCTGGAATTACATATTCTCCTTCACCGATTACTAAATAATCGATACCAAACTTATCCATGTGTTCCTGTACTTCCCAGGCACCTGGGCCTCCCATAACTACTTTAAATCCATATTTATTCTTTAGTTCCTTGACTTTGCGCATTAATCGAAAGTATTCAATGCGATTGTGTGGAATACCCTTAAAAATAGTGCTCCATGTAGAAGTTGCAGGACCGATTCCTAGTGGGTCTTCTGCTGAGATACCAACGATTTTTGTGTTCTTGTTTACTAACTTATCCAAATGAAGTGAATGTGCTACCGCTACTTGCTCTTTAGTAAAATCGCTCTGAATACATGTTGCTTCAACGGTCCTAAGACCGAGGGTGGCCCGAACTAAAGTTCCATCAGGATACGCTGGTTCGAGTGGGCAAAAGAACTTGAAGTAAATCCAGTGTGGACATATATTTTGTGGTAGGCATGCACCAAAGCCTACATAAGGAATACCGTTGTAATCGCTTGTTAGGGATAGGTCTGAGGTTAATACGATTTCTGCACGTGCCATTTAGATTCACCTGCCCCTTAACACGAAAAATTTTCGTCATAGATCCGAATAGATAGATAGGACTCTTTACAATAGTTAACGATCATTTTTAGTACACTATTACATTATTTAATTCGTATTAATTTTACGTGAATATTATAGGAGCTTAAAACATTTCAATCGTTTTTTTAGCAGTGGTATCTATAACTTTCATTTAAGAGTCTTTTTCTAGTGTCATTCCTTTACTTATGGAGCATCACTTAGTATATAAATAGTGCGATTTTGGAACATATAGTGCTATATAGCGCATTGACATAGGCAAATGCGTTAAAAAGTATGATATTAATATCATTTGGGTAGAAATCTAATGTATTAATTACGAATAAAAATTGCAGTTTGTCTCTACCAGAGGAGTGACAATTACCATTTAATTTTTATATTGAATCCTATGTTTATACATCCCTAAAAAAATTGAGGGAAGGAACGAATGCAAATTGGAGCAAACGTCGCTCAATATACAAGTCTTATTTTTATCATTCTTTTAATCTTAGTTATCGTTTTCATCTGGAAAGAACGTTGGATCATTGGTTTAGCGTTTAGAAATTTCAAAAGAAAAAAAGTAAGAAATACGTTGACTGTTATAGGCGTTTTGTTCAGCGTTGCAATGTTAGTTGGGTTTAACATAGCAAGGCAGAATGTCACTAACACCTTTTACAATACTATCGAGCTAGCTGCTGGCAAATTGGATCTTGAGGTTACGAGAGCTGATGGAGAGTCTTTTGATGAAGATTCAATGCACCTTCTTGATGATATAGAAGGTGTTGAGGCATATGCACCAAGAATACAGCGCTATTGCGTCATTTATATCCATAACGACTGGAATTCCACTACGGCAACGGTCATTGGAATAGATCCCACTTACGACATCGCCTTTGGAGATATATACGACATTAACGATTCTAAACCAATCGATCATCTAGTAACTGGATGGAATGCGATCGTCTCGGAATCCTTAATGGATGGAATCTCTGGAGAACGCGATGATAAAATAGTGAATGCATCTCTAGGCGATGACCTCGCCATTAAATATTATTATGATCATCCAAATTACAGGTTTAAAAGATTTAACATCGTTGCCTTTGCAGAAGGTAGAGGTAAAATCGCCCAGATTGGTTATGGACGAGTAGTTGTTGTAACTTTAGACAAAGCACGAAAGTTTGTGCCAGGTTCCAATGGCAAAATTGATAAAATTATCATCAACCTCACAGAAGAAAGCAGAAAAGATTATAGAGCCGTTATGAATGAGATCCAAGATAAATTTGGTAAAGATTTCACGGTTGAAGCGGTTAGAGAAAGTTTACTTGCAGTTGCAGAAGGTGCGGTAGCAGGCTTTGATACAGCTTTGAACTGGGCTGGATTAATCACCTTATTGGCGTCTGTTTTTCTTGTATTTAATAGCATCGTGATGACAGTAACAGAAAGGCGGTACGAGCTAGGCATAATGCGTGCTATCGGCTCGTCAAAGTTTCAGGTGTTTCGTCTTGTATTGTACGAAGTCATTATTTTAGGTGGAATAGGTGCTTTTGTAGGATCATTCGGAGGAGTTTTAGTTGCTCATGCAATAACTACTTATGTTTCAAATACCTACGTTTATGGCTTCAAGGTTGTAGTAGAATCGGTAGAGCTAGATCCCACAATCATATTTAGTGGCGCTTTGATGGGCTTTCTTTTTGCCGTAGGAGGCGCTCTTTTCCCACTGGGGTCCGTAGCCACTATGAAAATTGTTACGGCGTTACATGGTGATTCACACGAAGCCGGAAAGAAGAAAATATCACGAATACTGTTAGTTGGCGGTATTATATCAGCTATACTAGGCTTTGGAGGCCTCTTCATAGTCCCAGCGATTCCTGCAGCAAATTTATCCGATTTCTTATCAGGAACGCTCTCATTATGCATCGTTGGGATCTCTGTTTTAGTTGCAAAATACAGTAGAAAAGCAGCTAGCCTTGTCGCAGGCATCGGTCTTACTGCCACTGGAGTACTCGTTACAATATCGGCTGTATCTTATTTTTCCGAAATTGTATTACTCGTTGGAAGCATAATTCTTTGTGGATCACTTCTTGGTATCATATCACGAGGCTTTCATGGGATACTAACGCGAATACCTGCCTTTCAAACAGTAGCTAAAATCGCTAGTAGAAACTTAACTCGTCGTCCTCTTCGCTCAACTCTGACTTTTGGAATCTTTACTATTTCGATCTCGTTAAGTATTTTGTTTGCATCGATTAACACGGCAGTAGAAGCAGGCATAGTTCACTATATTTCTTCAGCGCTGAATATGGATCTAATTGTAACCACAGATACAGGTGCGCCTCCAACCCTATCAGGAAACTTATCACGAATTGAAGGAGTGCATTGGACGAATAACACACCTACTGAAGAGTGGCGTCCTGGTGTTTCGGTATCCGAACTGACTGGAGCGAAATTCGAAATATGGGACGAAGAAGAGACTTCTTTATTAGTAGCTGTTAATTCATCAACTTATCCTCTTGCTGTTGAGCAGAATCTAATTCAGCCAGATCCGAATGCTACAGATATCATGGCCCTCTTTGACCAACTTGGGGGGACTGGAGATAACAAGTGCATTATAAGTGATAGACTCGCGGAGAAACTTCATGTAAGAGTAGGGCAAAAAACAAGACTTGAGATATCTGCCCATGGGAATTCTACAGAATTTACAATAATTGGCATTGTTCATAATGATTTAATCGGCTACCCGAAGGGTGGATACTTCTGCATTATTGACATAGAAAAATACTATGATTTCGGTTTTGATGATGATGTGCATATCTTCTATGTAAAATTGCGTTCTACATACTGGAACGGCACAGACGTGGACCAAGATGTAATTGCACAACAGATTCTTGATTTGTATGGGGATGAATATAACTTGGATATCATCAAAACAAAGGACTTTGTTGAGGACTGGCGGGTTAATGTGACCGAAACTACGCAATTCATGGCGGTCCTTTCATCGTCATCTATTATAATAGCTTTACTTGCTTTAGCTACGACAATGATACGAATCGTTCAGGAAAGACAACGGGAAATTGGATTGCTTCGCTCTATCGGATACTATAAATCCGAGATAATCAAACTCCTTCTCGGCGAATCACTACTCTTAGCTGTTTTGGGACTTGCAATTGGGATCATAAATGGCTATATATTGGCTGCAAGCTATCTTCCACATTTCAAAGAAATCGGCTTTACACCCTACGAAGTCGAATTCGTGTTTCCTCTACTTCAAACTCTCATAGTGGCCATTCTTGGACTAGTCGTTGCGGTGGTGGGCACTGCTTTCCCGGCATACAAAGCTCTTCGGATGAGTCCTGCACAAGCTGTGAGATATACTGGCTAATCTTCCCTTTTTTCTTATTTCTTGTAGAAACAAAAAATCGCGATAAACCAATTTACGCTACTTACTATATTTTTAAAAATTGTTGAGATTTTCTATATTCAAAAAGACTAATAAAAACAGATGTACATCTTTTTTTGGTGAAAAATTTGAGCTGTCCTATTTGCGGAACAAAAGTAAACTCCCCTGAGGAATTAATGGCGCATTTCAAAGAAGTTCATAACATGAACATTGATCTGAATTTGGATAATCTAATGAAAGGGATGAGTGAAGTTTTTGGAAAGATTTTTAGTGGAAAAACCGAGTTGCCATCAGATGCTGCAGGATCTAAAGAATTGGATCCTACGTTGTTCTTTGGAAAAATGATGGAACAATTGTTTAGTGTGTTTTCGGAAGGCATGAAAGGCTTACAAAGTGATAGTAGTGATGAATCCAACGAAGAAATGCCTAATCCATTTGTGAATATGATGCAAAACATGTTCGGGGCTGCTTTTCAGCCTGATTTCGAGTCTGACCCCGAACCTAAAGATGAATCTGAGCCTGAAAGTGATATATTATCATCAGGTACGAATGAAAACGATGTCCAATTCCAGGAAGACTCT
>JAECRW010000270.1 GCA_016294985.1 Candidatus Sifarchaeum marinoarchaea
TTTTCATGGCGATTGAAGCCATGTCGTTAATTTACAGCGACGAACTTGACATATTAGCCTTTTGGACGTCAGATATCAACTTCCTTCCGATTTTTATTAAAGCAAAGGAATTAGGCAAGGAAACAGTCGTTCTTGGGAGAACAGAAGGATTTAGTGAAACATTAGAAAACGCTGCTGACTACATCGTTGTCCTATCTGAGGAAACTATATCCACAGGATAGCTTATAATCCTCTATATTCTCACAAAACCTTTGTTTTTATGAATATCAGATTGTTTTTAGTCGCTCCAGGAATCTGCCAGTGTTCTGTCTATTATCACGATATCACCGACAGCGGTTACCCAAGAATAAGGAATTAAAATAACACGAGATTGCAATCCTTTCATCCGTTTAGTGACTTTTACTGATAGCGAAGCAACTCGATTCTGCTTTACATCAAATTTCAAACCTTTAACATGTCCGAGATATTTTCCAATTGAGGTATATACCTTTTTACCGCGCAGGGAAGAAACTCTTATATTCATTCTTTCACTGCCTGTAACTCTACTTGATGATGACTAAAGGTTCTATCATGCCTATTTTTCAGCTTTATTGGTTTTTCAACTGCAAATATGTGTATTGGCTAACTTGTCGGTGTCCCAAATCGCATATATTAGGTGTTTGTGAGCTACCTCATGCTCAAGCGATGAGGCTTCCTGCTTCAACCACCAGACTCGATCCTCCTTTCGGAGTTACGGAGGTCACGATGTCCACAGGCGTCAATTCCCTACGCACCGTAGGTATTTACTACATTATCTCAACAATGAAGTATATAAACCTAGCGCACTTCATCCCGCCTCTCAAGAGGGCGGGCGTTCTCGCTTAGCTATCAGTAAATTTATAGATATCTCGATGGTAAATCATGAGATAGATTTGTAATACAACTCTCTTTAAGCACTAATAATTATGAATCAAAACGCTGTTTAATAATAAGTACTCTGGAGATAAATTCAATGGAAGCGTATTCTTCTCATGTGATTTATATCCTTGGAACTGCGGGAAGTGGAAAATCTGCCCTGACAATGAAATTATCAGAATGGTTATATGATACAGGATTGGCTGTTATTCGCGTGAACATGGATCCTGGTGTA
Source organism: Candidatus Sifarchaeum marinoarchaea (assembly GCA_016294985.1). Lineage (GTDB taxonomy): Archaea > Asgardarchaeota > Sifarchaeia > Borrarchaeales > Borrarchaeaceae > Borrarchaeum > Borrarchaeum marinoarchaea. The sequence continues at coordinate 1,130 of JAECRW010000270.1, forward strand.
CGTCAATTGCCATATACTCCTGACGTCGATGTAAGGGAGTATATAGACTTAGATCAGATCATTGAACAATATGGACTTGGACCGAACGGAGCACTCATTGCTGGTACCGACATCTTAGTAACGAAAATTGACGATATCAAAAAAGAGATTGATAGTTTTGAAGCAGATTATGTCATCGTGGATACTATCGGTCAGATGGAGATTTTTGCCTACAGAAGTTCTGGTTTGTTATTTGTGACTGCATTAAGTAAAAGCAGCGTCATAGTTCATTTAATCGATGCCTTGCTTGCAAGAACGCCTACTAGTTTCATATCAATGGTACTCCTTGGAGCATCATTAAAAGTGCGTTTTCCAATCCCCCATATTACTGTACTCTCAAAAACAGACTTGATTCCA
>JAECRW010000271.1 GCA_016294985.1 Candidatus Sifarchaeum marinoarchaea
GTGTCCAAGGAATCTCTGTTCCAACTAAGCTAATAAGTACAATGAAAAGGAAGAAATTAGTCATAAAACCGAGACCTGGATGAACTGTACGACTAATCCAGATATAGTCACCACCAGAACGTGGTGCAGCCGCCGAATAGAGACTATAGAAAATAGCGATGACCAGACAGATTGGGATACATATCAAAGCAGTCGTGGGTAGATAAGCCCCCGGGAACGTGACTGTAGCCCAGATACCATAGATATAGACAGCTGATGGAGCCATAACCAATACATTAAAGATCAATGTTTCCCATGCGCTGATGTTTCTAACCAAACCAGAACTTTTTCGAGCAAAGACTTCGCCCATGTTTGTTTTCTCCTATAGATTATTATTTTACAAATATTTACGATTGGAAATAGTCTCTTTGTGAGCCTATTTAGTATTTATAATTAATTGTAAGTATATCAATATACCAAAAAAAGAATCAAAGAGAAAAGAATAGACAAAAGAATTATCTGAGAAAGACGAGATCTTTTATTTTCTGCTTTTATAATCCTCTGAAATCAAATTTTCAGTTATTCTAAAGTTTTTTAAATGACTTTAAGTTTTTGATCGCAATAAATTCTTTGAGAAACAACAGAAAATTGCTACTCATAGCCGAACGTATTGCAAAGCGTTAATGAATTTGATATCAATAGTATATCATACTGCCTATAAGTATATTTTGAATGCTATTTAGTAAAACAAATGATTGTACTAATGCTTTTTTTCGCCGTTATAAGTTCTTTGATTCATCAATTAACCTTTTTCGTCTGCTAGAATATCATCGAACAACTATCCAGCCCTAAAATACGGGCTTGAAATTACATTAACTTGCCATACATAAGGCTTATAAAGTTAAACGTCCATATATTCATTGAGAATGATCATACCAGATAGTATTCAGAAGCATATAAAGAGATAATGCACCAGAATTTAGTAAATTGGTAGATCATTCTTTACAACAACATTGGCAGGGATGGGTATGGGTATGGGCACAATCCTATTGGAAATAAACGGTTTCGATGCAGTCCTATTGGATATATCGGTCGGATTTTTCATTTCGGGTATACTACTTTTTATCCTGACAGCTGTGCTTTTCGGTCTTCACGGTTTTGGTCATGACGGAGATCATAGTGTAGATGGCCATGATGTGGATGGTCACGATATTAGTCACGACATTGGTGATCATGGTATAGACGGTCACGATATTGGAGATCACGACTTCTCGCATGGTGTGGGGCATGAAGATGTCCACAGTGAAACAGGTGGTGACAGTGCGCCTTTGATGCTCCTTGTTTCAACATTTATGTTGAGCTTCGGTGCGATGGGCATTAGTCTTTTCCGAATCCAAATGGATTCACTAATGAGGGCTATGATAATTTTCCTAACTCCAATCGTTATTACAATTGTCGTAGCTAGAATTTGGCGCAAAATCGCAAAAAGTGAACTAGGTGCTCATGTACATCCTAAAGAATTGATCGGTATGACAGGAACAATAG
>JAECRW010000092.1 GCA_016294985.1 Candidatus Sifarchaeum marinoarchaea
CTAAATGCATTTATTTTCAGAAAGTGATTAATAATTCAGGGAGGAAAAACAATACGTATACCCTTCTAAACAACCTAAAAAACGGAGTATTGGTGAATTTGAAAAGTGAGGAGTGGGAAGGAAGGTCTATGATTATAAGAGAGCATATAATGGGAAAAACATTCAAAATTGAAGTTGACGACGAAGTAATCGATGTCATAAAGAATAACTTCTTTGTGAATCAAAAATATAGTGTATTCCTAGAGAAACTCTGGCATGATTCGTTTAAAAACCCATTAATACTCGGTATGGTGCACCATTTCGACCCCTATGGGAAAAAGAGAAAAGTAGGGAAGAAAAAACTGGAAGATTTGATGAAGGAAAAAGAAATTCTGAAACTATGACTATGAGAAACACATTAACGACAATTACTTATTAACAATCTTTTTTCCAGAATGCTTATTTTGGCATACTTTTGATTTTTAAAAAGAACGCTAAATAGAATTAAACAAGAAGTGGAAATTGGTTTAGACAGGGATCTTTTATGGGAGAAAATATTGCAGATAAGATTTTTGATTATCTGATTGGAGAAAAAGTAAGATATGTAGATCTACGATTATTAAAAAATTATGACTTACGGGTAGGCCTCCGATCGTACTCCTCAGATATTTCTGAAAATTCTTCAAATCAAGTTATAATCAGAGTTTTATATGACAAAGGATGGGGTATAGCTTCAGCCGATATTTCTGATGATATTTTTGGGAAGAAAATGTGGGATGTTGCTGAAAAAGCTCTTCAACAAGCTAAGGTTTCTTCATCGGTTTCAACAAGACAAACAGAGATAGAATTAGCTGAAACCAAAGTTATTAATGATCATTTTCGTCATCCAATCGAAAAAGATTTGCGTACTATGCCTACCTCAGAAACTTTAGATTTGTTAAAAAGTTTAAATGACATTGCCAAAGAAAACTTGAAGAATGATTTTGCATGGACTGAAACAGTAATTGATTATTCTATTATACAATCTGATTTTTCAAATACAGAAGGAACGAATATAATTGAAATCGTTCCAAATATCGACTTAACTTTGTATATTGTGGCTAAAAGGCTTGGTTATGAGGTTGCCAGCGATATTATTGGCGGTACTGGTGGTTTCGAGATCTTTCAAAATGTAAATCTCGAAAATTGGGCCAATGTGATTAGTGAGAGAGCAAAATATATGCTTCTTGCCGAAAATCCACCTTTAGAAGTTAAAACGAAAAAGGTTCCTGTGATTTTTGATCCATGCACTGCTGGAGCCTTTATTCACGAATGCGTAGGGCATCAAGCTGAAGCGGATGTAATCTTGGAATCAGGATCGATCTTTTCAAAGAAATTAGGATGTCAGGTGGCAGAAGAAGAAGTAACTGTAATCGATGACCCCCTTTTTCTGGGAGGATATGGCTCATATAAGTATGATGATGAAGGTGTTTCAGCTAAAAAAACACTAATTATTGAAAATGGTCGACTAAATTCATTGCTACATACACGATGGACATCAAAAGAGTTTGGTCACGAACCAACAGGGAATGCACATGGAATTTTTCACGTGCCTCGGAGTTTAATCTCCAATCTGTATGTTAAGCCAGTTGACTGGTCTCTTGAAGAAATGGTAGAAGATATCGATTTGGGAGTATATGCTGTTGGGCTTCAAAGAGGTGTCGCCGAATCATTTGCTGGAAGATTTGAAATTATCCCTGAAACAGCGTTTCTAATTACGCAAAGAAGAATTTTAATACCAATCAAAAACATCAGAATACGAGGCTTTATGCTCAAGGCTTTAACGTCTATAGACGCAATTGGAAAGGATTTTCGATTAACTCCATCCTTAGAAAAGGGATTTTGTATCAGTAATGGTGCGCCACACATAAGGGTGCAAAATCTAAGCATTTTATAATAAATAGAACTATAGACTAATGTAAGAGTTTCCTTTAATTTGTACGTTATTTAATCACTTACTCTCCGATTGAGAAATAATATCAAGGGGTGAGGTTATGGGGTCGAAGGAGTTGTTGAATGGTGTTAGGAAAGAGTTGGAGGTGATTAATCAAAGGATAGTTAATCATCCCTATATCTTGGATGCAGAAAGGGGAGAATTATCAAAAGATAAACTGAAAACGTTTGTTAAACAACAATATTACATTGTGTCTTATGATGCTAGAAGCTTGGCATTGATGGTTCAGCGTTCCCAGAACTCGAAAGAAGCAAATTACTTCTCAAAGGTGATGCAAGGAGACTTAATAGCATTGAAAAATTTATTAGAGCTTGCTGGCGAGCTTGGATTGAATATTAGTGCGTTAGAAGAAGCAGAGATCTTGCCTGAAGCAGTAGTATACACGCATTATATATCGTGGCTTTCGCTTTATGCCTCTCCAGGTGAACAAGCCTTTGCACTTGTCGTTAACTTGCCCGTTTGGGGTAGCGGCTGCGCTAGGCTTGGAAAAGCGCTTCGAGAAAAATATGCTATTAAAAAGACTGCATTTCTAGATGCCTTTGGATCACTTCCTGCATGGATAGAGGAAGAGGCTTCTGATATAATTAAGGCATATCTGCCACAATTTGAAGCTAGAATGAGAGCGACGGCAAAACTCATACAGGCATATGAACTGGGTTTCTGGGACGCAATTTATGGGAGGGAGAGGACTGAATTTCACCGCTGATCTATGGAAATCCATAGAAGATATATTTGAGGACATAATTAATCATCCATTTATACGTGGGCTAGTAGATGGTACTTTAAGTCTTAAGATCTTCAAGTATTTCGTGGTTCAGGACGCACTCTACTTGAGAGATTTCTCTAGGGCATTAGCTATTACCGCAGCAAAGTCCCCTAGAGATGACTGGTTAACTTCTTTTGCAGATCACGCTAAGATGATAATTGTAGCTGAAAGAGCTCTTCACGATTCCTTCTTTAAGGATTGGAAGCTTAGCGAGATAGAAGTTTATTCAACCCCCATAAGTCCAACCAATTTAGCATATACTAGTTATCTCATTTCTACTGCTTATTCCAGGCCTTTTCATGAAGTTCTTGGAGCTTTACTTCCATGCTATTGGATATATTTGCAGGTTGGGAAAAAGCTTGAGGAGAAAGGCTCTTCAAATCCCCTCTTTCAAAGATGGATAGAAACTTATGCTTCAGAGGAGTTTGAATCGATTGTTAAAATGGTTCTCGGAGCGATGGATGAACTAGCCAAAGGTTTACGGAATGAGGAAAGGAACTCTATATTGAAGCATTTCAGGATAACAAGCATTTACGAGTACTTATTTTGGGATAGTGCGTATAAGATGGAGTCGTGGCCCTTCAAAATTCCATAGGAGTTCAGATCGATTTGGGCTTAAAGTTAGATCTCTCCAAGATACCTAGTTATTCGGAGGAACTAGGCTTAGACCTATCTAATCCAAGAGATAGGTTCAAGTGGTTTCTTGCCTCTGTATTGTTTGCCAAAAGAATCTCATCAGTGATCGCTAAAAAAACGTATCACCAATTTGAGGAAGAAGACCTTACAACACCAGAAAAAATATTGAAGGCTGGCTGGAATCGTCTAGTTGATGTTCTCGACTCAGGAGGATACGTAAGATATGATTACTCCACAGCATCAAACCTCCTAAATATTATGCTGGAGATCAATGAGAAGTATGGAGATTTAGAAGGGCTATACAGAGAATCAAGAGGCCCGAGGGATCTTGAGAAACGTCTACAAGAACTCAGAGGTATCGGTCCAGTAGGCGTCAACATATTCTTGAGGGAGTTAAGAGGGATCTGGGAGAAGGCAAAACCAAAGCCTTCCAAGATGGCCTTCCAGATCGCTCAACGACTAGATTTGAAAGATGCAGAGTCCTACGAATCTGCTCTCGTACGAATTAACTTAGAATACTGTAAAAAAGGTAAATGTGAGAAGTGCCCCATCCAAAACTACTGTAAAGAGAGGGGTGGCATACAGTAAATTCTTACATTTTTACACAGGGGTTCAATTCTACCTGGGAGTGTGTTCTCTGTGTGTTTTGGGTAGAAATCCAAAACTATTATGACTAGGTATAGAATGTTTAAATAAGCATAGAACAAATAGAGAATGAGAGCAAAGATGACAAAACTGATGGAATTTTTGAAGCAATCCTTGGAAACATCGAAGAAAATGAAACCGCTCCTCTTTTTAGTGGCAGCAGTCTATATAGCGTCCTTTCTAACTGGATACCTAATGGTTCACATCCAAATGCCTTTTGCCATGGAGCTTAGAGAAATAATTCTTGAGGCTGCTACCACGCAGCAACCCTTTACCTCTATTCTTGAGGCTCTTGCTAGTGGAAATCTTGCGTTCGCAATTGCTTTAACCTTCTTAGTAAACCTATTTTTTGGCGCCTTTGTTTCAACAACCTTGCCTGGGGTGATTCCACTTGTGGGTGGAGTAGTATCTTTAGTTGTGACTGTCTACCGGGGTTTCGCAATAGGGGTAGTCTTTTATGGTGTTTTAGAGGTTCCCATGGGTTATACGGTTCTTGTTGTAGGCACATTGATCCTTGAGTGGGGTGCCTATGTTTTTTCTGCGGCTGCTGGAATTAATATAAGTCTATCCACGATCTTTCCAAGTAGGTATCAGGTTGAGAGTAGATGGATTGCATTTAAAGAGGCATGGAAGGACGCCAGCAGGATTTATGTGATAGTCATTACTCTATTGGCGCTTGGGGCCATATGGGAAATGGTTGGGATTTACATTTTGATGTCCTAAGCCGCCGCAGTTCAACATTTTTGGAGACAATTCTCTATAATTGGTTTTATGCAGACTCCGACATGGATCAACACTCATACGAAAAACCATTCTACCTGAGCTGTGAAGAGATTTATGAGTTTAGAGAAGAGTAAAGCTTTAGAGCATACTACTCAAATTTTAAAGGAGGAGGAGAATATGGCTAAGAAAATGGTGATCCCTTGGGACCTAAAAGCAGATTGTAGGTTAAGAACATATCCATTCTTGTTCAAAGCATATTAGAAGAAAGCCAATAGAAAAAGAAATACAAGCGTTAAGCGTCTCCGATTCCTTCTTCCTTGATCACAAATACAGCTTCGGCTTCAGGAAGACAGGGACTATCGATTACCCTGGCGATACGTCTTTCACCTTTCGATTTTCGTAAGTAAACACGTGTAGTACAGGCATGGGCAACGATATGACCACCGACTGGTGCGGTAGGATCACCAAAGAACATATCAGGTCTGGCCATCACTTGATTAGCCACGACTACCGCCAAGTTATGAACTTCTGCAAGACGGAGCAGTTGATGCAGGTGTTTATTCAACTTTTGTTGGCGTTCTGCTAATGTTCCGCGTCCAGTATATTCACTTCTGAAATAACTGGTCAGCGCATCAACAATAACCAGTTGAATATTTTTTTCCTTAACGATACTTGGTGCTTCTTCAACAAGTAACATTTGATGATCGCTATTATACGCTCGTGCATAAACTATATTCTGTAGGGTTGAATCAATCTCAAGGTCTTCGTGTTCCATCATTTGAACAAGCCGTTCTGGACGAAATGTACCTTCTGAGTCAATATATAAGGCTGCAGCGCTTAACCCTCCATTTTCTGGGGGAAGTTGTACTTTTATACATAGTTCGTGACAAAGCTGTGTCTTACCTGATCGAAAAGGCCCATAGAATTCGGTAATGGCGTTAGTTTCCACACCACCACCAAGTATAGAGTCCAATTGTTGGCTACCTGTTGTTATACGTCCAACAGCCTTACGTACATCATAAAATTCCAAAGCTGTGGAGTATCCAATCTCCAATTGTTCTCGTGCCGCTTGTATTATCTTTTGAGCAGTTGTTTCGCCTATATCAACAGCAGTAGCTAATTCTTTGGATGAAGCAACGGCTAAGGCTTCAAGAGAGGAATATCCTGATTCTTTTAATTTCACGGCTGTAGCTGGACCCACACCAGGTAGATCTTCCAATTCTACCATATTATCACCTATTTACCATGTAATAATGTGAAATCTTGTTTTTTAAAAAGGTAGTGTCAATGAACTCAACTCTTTAAAAATGATGTCTAAAAGTTCTTGATATGCTTTCTTCTCTGAAGGCGACATCTGCTCTAGTTTCACAAAAAGGGAACTAATTAAGATATCAGCATAGATGCTACATGCTTCCGCTTTGTTATGTTCGCCTAATTTCTCATAGTCACTAGCGATTCTGTTAAAAACAGAACCTCGATCAAAATCGC
>JAECRW010000272.1 GCA_016294985.1 Candidatus Sifarchaeum marinoarchaea
GAGAATTGAGTATCTCTTTCCGAATATTATTGAACTCTTGGCTTGTTCTCTCTCGGGGGTGCTCTAAGGGGATAGTTACAATCTTCTTAATGAATGCAGGTCTTTTTGAAAGGACGATAACACGGTCTGCCAGAAATACTGATTCGTCTATGTTATGCGTGATGAAAAAAATGGTCTTTTTGAATTTCATATTGATTCTGAGTAACTCAGATTGCATATAGTTTCTTGTCTGTGCATCAAGAGCAACAAATGGTTCGTCCATAAGAAGAATCAGTGGGTCAACAGCTAGAGTCCTTGCAATTGCAGCCTTTTGTTTCATTCCACCACTTAATTCTTTGGGATAGGTCTCTTCAAAGCCTGTTAAGCCAATCCAGCGGCAAAGTTCTCTGATCCGTTCTTCATGATTTCGCATATCTTCTTTTAAAATCTCAAGACCGAGGGAAATATTTTCAAAAACAGTTCGCCAAGGTAACAATGAGTCTCCCTGTGGTACATATCCAATTTTATTTGTGGGTACGACGATTTTTTTCCCATCAAGTAGTACCTGCCCTTTGTCTGGTTTTTCAAGACATACCATTATGCGAGCAAGTGTAGTTTTTCCACACCCAGTTGGTCCAACGAGACACACTATCTCATCTTCAAATATTTTAAAAGAAGTATTTCGTAAGACTTCGATAAAATCACCTTTTTCATTCCGAAAAGTTTTCGAAATATCTTGTACTTGAATTTTAATGGAGTTCACTCTTTTCACGACCTATAGCACAACTTTCTCTTTCCAAGCGAAAAATTTTATTTCAAGAAAGATGATTAAATAGTTTAGAGCAATGCCAAAGAGTCCAATCGTTAACATAGCTGCGATCATGGCAGGATACCTCCCAATTTCTGCCATGAACAGTACAAGAAATCCTAGTCCAAGGGGTGGATATTGTCCTACCATCTCGCTAGCAATTAGACACATCCATCCAACTCCAAGTCCAATGCGGAATCCTGTGAAGATATCAGGAAGCGCATTAGGGATGGCAACATAGTAAATTGTTTGTATCCTTGAAGCACCCATACTCCGCACCACTTCTATCATATTTTTGTTTAAATTTTTCATACTAGCATACGTATTGAGAAGAATCGGGAAAAACGCTCCTAGCCAAATAATAAACGCATGACTAGTAAGACCAATACCGAACAGAATAATCGAGAAGGGAATCCAGGCGATAGGGGAAATGGGTCGTATTACTTCTACGATGGGATTAATAAAATGCGAAACTCTTTCTGAGAGTCCTATAATAATTCCTAAAGGAATACCAATAATTACAGCAAAAAATAATCCTATAGCTATTCTAATCAGGCTTGCAGCGCTATGATGGAATAAGGTATAACCAAAGAAATCACCTTCTATGGATAAGCGCACAAATGCAATACCAACCGCAATTGGAGACGGTATATATGCAATATTAAGGATGTATGAAATAATTTGCCAGAGAATCACTGCAAGTGAAATTGAGCTAAGAGCATAAATTAATC
>JAECRW010000273.1 GCA_016294985.1 Candidatus Sifarchaeum marinoarchaea
AACAGATAATTCTCCCTCAACCAATATTCAAAGAATTTATTTGGAACCTCAACTTCCAGGAATTGCCCCCCAAGGGAAAGGGGAATGATGGCCCCTATCCACACATGGTAATCATTGTGGCTAATTTTATCCTTGACATAGTCAGCGACTGATTTCCAAATTTCTTCAACAAGTATGGGTTGCATATGGTGGATTGGTCAATGACGGGTAAAAGTTGCTTATTTTAGGTTTTCAACAGAATTATCCACAATTGTGGATAAGTAAAAGCCCCCTTATGGAGAGAGAGATGGGTAATTAAAGGACATCCAACATTTCTTAAAGAAAGCCCACTATAGGATTGAGGATAGCAGGACAATACTAAAATAGCACAAAATGGACCGGAGATCAAGCTTTTTTAAAATGAGATATTCAAATTAATAAAAGGTCATGTTAAATGAGATCCTTTGTGGAAAAAATAGCGATACCGACAACATTTTCACCGGCGCCCATATCAATCAATTTAACTCCTTGTGTATTTCTGCCCATTATGGATATATCTGAAGCCCGTAGTCTGATAATCTTTCCATTTGTGGTGATAAGGACAAGTTCATCGTCATCGACAACCTGCTTAATTCCAACAACCCTCCCGTTGCGCTTCGTTGTTTGGATGGTGATCACTCCCTTGCCTCCCCGGTTTTGTGTTCTATATGCGGAGGTCTTTGTTCGCTTTCCGAAGCCATTTTCCGTAACCGTTAGAACAGTGGTGCCTTCTTTAATGATCTCCATTCCAACGGCCTCGCTTCCGTTAACTGCGATTCCCTTAACTCCCCTTGCGGTTCTTCCCATGGGCCGGATCCCTCTCTCTGCTATCCGTATGGCTGTTCCGGATTTAGTTCCCAAGAGGAATTCTTGGTTTCCCTCGGTTAGTTTAGCGGAGATAAGTTCATCGTTCTCCTCTAAGAAAATTGCCAAAATTCCCCCAGCGCGAGGTTTGCTGAAGGCTGATAGATCGGTTTTCTTGACGATTCCACGCTTAGTTGCGAAAGCGATATATTTCCCGGATGAAAAGTCCTTTAAGGGAAGGATTGCGGTAATCCTTTCCTCTGAGGCCAAATTGAGTAAATTTACTATCGCCTTACCACGCCAGGCCCTAGAACCCCGGGGAATTTCATGCACCTTTAGCCAATGAACCTTTCCATGATTAGTGAAGAAGAGGATGTAACTATGCGTGGTAGCAATGAACAGGTTTTCCACAAAATCTCCTTCTTTCGTAATCATGCCAATTTTTCCCTTTCCCCCCCGATGTTGAGATTGGTAAAGGCTAAGGGCGTTTCTCTTTATATAACCCCTGTGAGTAATTGTTACCACCATATCCTCTTCTGCAATCATATCCTCCACATCAATTTCCGAAATTTCTTCGATAATTTCAGTTCTGCGTTCATCGCTGAATTTGTCCCTAATGTCAGTGAGCTCTTCAACAATGATATTGAGGATTAACTTGTCATGAGCTAAGATTTCCTTCAATCG
>JAECRW010000093.1 GCA_016294985.1 Candidatus Sifarchaeum marinoarchaea
TTAATGCTTCAACTAACGCATCAAAGCCCTTCTTATTTTTTGTTATGCCTAAAGCTAAAGCTGAATGTTCTCTTACCCATGTCGAAGGATGTTTAAGTCCCTCAATTAAAACATCCACAACCCGTGTATCGCCTCGGTTTCCAAATGCTATTGTAGCATAGTATTTCAATTGGTCATCGTTAATAAATTGATTAAGAAAATCAATGTTTTTAGAATTCTCCATTTCTGCAATTGTTATGATAGAATATTTTCTTATGTCTCCACTTCCTTCTTTTATGGCGTGGACAAGCGGTTCAAAACTTTTATCGCTTAATCCCCTTAATTTTCTTGATGCAAACCATTTTACAGCCTCATATGGATAATCAAACGCTTGGATAAGCGTTTTAATTCCTTCGTCATCCAACATTCTGTCAAGAATTTCACTAGTGAAAGTATGGAAATCTCTGGCTTCTCTTTCATTTGTAAGAATTTCTATAAATGGAATTATCGCTCTCTTATCATTCATTTTTCCTAGGGCACGAATGCTAGGTTTGCGTATCTGTTGAGATTTTGCCTCAAGCGCCATTTGAATCAGTGGCTCAACAGCCTTCTTATCATTCAATTCGCCAAGGGCATAAGTTATTGAACTAAACTCGCTCGCTTTAGCTTGCTTAAGGTATTTTAAAAGAGGCTCAACAGCTCTTGTGTCTTTCAACCAACCTAACGCCACAGCGGCACCTTTTCGCACGCGGAACGAAGGATCTTCAAGCATATCAATCAACGGTTCTACTGCACGCTCGTCACCAAGTTCACCCAGGGCATATAGTGCCTCTTCCTTTACCTTAGGGTCCTTATCGTTTAATCTTTGTAGCCATTTATCTAATTCAGTCATAAAAAAATCACTTTATAGCGATTTTATTCTGAGAGAAATAATTTTTTTTCGCACAAAACGGCATAATGTAAGAGATGAAATTACTTGAAGGTTCAAGAACACTCTACTGCTTCAGTGGTGGTATGAATGGAAATCCATTCTTTTAAAGTTTTGTGGAGATTATTAATCAGAAGGTATACGTAAGAAACGGAAAAACAATCAGAAAATTAAAGTGCTATTATTCCCATCTGAATGTCCATTTATGTTTTTTCAGTATTTCTGGCGAAATCTTCATTTCCTTGACCAATTGTTTGACTACCCTACGACACGCATATTGCAAAAATAAGGTACCCTGAAGTAACCCTCGAACTAAGTAATTTATTCCTACCTCGTTTTTCATTGCCGCTAAAGCCACTGCAGCAATAAAACGAAGGTTCCAATCTTTACTTTCTTCAAAGATTGTTAAAAGCGGCTTTGAAGCTCGGCCACCTATTTCTCCAAGCGCTTTAGCGATAGTTTCCCGAACAAAAGCTCCTTTTGTATACCAATCCTCGCCCTTTTCAGAAATCATAGCTTGAATCAATGGATCTATAGCTTTTTCATCTTTTAGTTCACCAAGAGTAAACGCAGCAGCCGCACGAACTTCTCGTTCTGTATCCTTTAATGCTACAATTAGCGAATCAAAGGCCTTTTTATCTTTTATTATGCCTAAAGCCAAAGCCGAATGTTCTCTTATCCATTTAGAAGGGTGCGTAAGTCCCTCAATTAAGATATCTAATGCTCTTGTATTACCACGCTTCCCAAAGGCGATTGCCACATAATATTTAAGGGTTTCATCGTCAATAAATTGACTAAGGAACTCAATGTCCTTTATTTCTTTCATTTCTGCAATTGTTATGATAGAATATTTTCTTATATCTCCACTTCCTTCTTTTATGGCGTGGATCAGTAGTTCAAAACTTTTTTCGCTTAATTCCCTTAATTTACTTGATGCAATCCATTTTACAGCCTCATTTGAATAATCAAACGCGTGGATAAGCTCTTTAATTCCTTCGTCATCTAACATTCTGTCAAGAGTTTCACTAGTGAACGTATGGAAATCTCTTGCTTCTTTATTTGAAAGAATTTCTATAAATGGAATTATCGCTCTTTTATCATTCAATTTGCCTAGTGCACGAATACAAGGTTTGCGTATTTGTTGAGATTCCGATTCAAACGCTATTTGAATTAGCGGTTCAACAGCCTTCTTATCTTTTAATTCGCTAAGTGCATAAGTTATTGAACTAAACTCGCTCGCCTGAGCCTTCTTAAGGTATTCTAAAAGAGGATCAACAGCTCTTTTATCTTTCAGCCAACCTAACGCTACAGCAGCACTTTTTCGCACATCAGACGAAGGATCTTCTAGCATAGTAATCAGCGGCTCTACAGCACGCTTATCACCAAGTTCACCCAGGGCATAGATCGCACCTTCTTTCACCTTCGAATCCTCGTCTTGTAGTTTTTGAAGCCACGAATCTGTTTCGGTCAAAGTTCAAGTCCATCCTTGCTAAAGAAGTCGTTTGGCTATAAGTTCAGTAATATCGACGACTTTCAGATTTTTATCTATTTTATCACGTCCTAATTCAAGATTATAATGACAGAATGGGCACGATGAAGCGAGGACTTCTGCATCTATTTTTTTAACTTGAGATACGCGTAGGGCTGCTAATTCAATCGACAAATCTTTGTAACCTGATCTAAATCCTCCTCCCGCGCCACAACAGAGTGCGTTATTTCTATTTTCAGACATCTCAACAAATTTAATGTTTGGAATGCTTTTTAGAACGTCCCTTGGAGGGTTATATACTCCTGAGTGTCTCCCAAGATGACAAGGATCGTGATATGTCACCTTAATTTGCTTGTCATCCGATAATTCCAATCGATCGTCTTTTATTAGCTCTGCTAGTAGTTCTACTGAATGAATTATCTCGAATGGTAGTTCCCGTTCAAGAAGCATTGGATAATCCTGTTTGAGTGTTCTATAACATCCCGCACAGGAGGTGATGACCTTTTTAACGCCACTTTTTGCAATGATTTCGATATTCTTCATAGCTAATTTCTTAGCGACCTCTTTATGACCAGTTCTTAGCAGAGGGGATCCACAACAAACCTCATCCATAAAAGTGAATCTTACGTTAGCCTTATGGAGAATTTCCGCAGTTGCCACGGCTATTGGTTGCCTTCGATAAGCAGAGGTGCATCCAACAAAATAAGTATATTCTGGCGTTATAGGATTGTCTGTTTCAAGATGCTTTGGCAACCATGCAAATCGCTTTTCATGTGGTTCGAAATAAGGATTGTTGTTTTGAACAACTGATCCCATAAATTTTGAATGCGTATCTATTCCAACATTCTCTTCAACTAATATTTCTCTTATAGCTTCAAATACATCAGTAGTATCTATTCCTTCAATACATTTATCTTTACAATCCCCACACAAAGAACACAAAAAGAAGGATAGTGAGAGTTCTTTACTGGGTCTTATAGAGTTTTCAAGTAGATGTCTCGCAATTTGCAATCGTCCTTTAGGAGATACAACTTCAAGCCTATCTGTAAGTTCATAGGCTGGACAAATGATGGGGGTTTCTGCACAATATCCTCGGCAATAAGAGCACCTACCACACTTATATAAAGCATCTATGAGCACTTCAGATTTTAAATTGAGCACTTCTCTACAACCCTAGTATTTTCCCCGGTGACATGATGTTATTTGGATCAATGCAACTTTTTAGTTTTCTAATAAAATCAAGATAATTTTTGAATTTATGTGTAATAGATGCAGGCAATTGTCCGGGTAATCGACAAGGAAGTCCACCTAGTTCAATAAATCGTAAATACAGCGCATTTTTGCATGCTTTGACTTTTTCCCACTCTTCCGGATTCTCCTCAGAATAGCGGATTGAGGGATGGTAATCAATAAAATGGCGACTTCTTGCTTGACAACTCCGTCCTATTTTGAGACCAAACTGCTCTCCAATGATGCGTGTTTCTTCCCAGAACAGAGGTGTTTTTTTCGTTGGAACATGAAATAAAATAATCGATCGCAAGCCTTTTCTAAGTGATCGAGTTACCGCCCATGTATATCGATTTTTCCAGAAAACGTCACGTGAAAATTGTACTCCCAGGTCTTCCCCATCATTTTTTAACGCATCCTTTTTTATTCTTTTTTTTTGAATTTCTGCGTCTTCCTTGCTTTTGCCTTCAATCACCACTGTCAGTACAATGCCACTCTTAGCTTTGTTTCCCCAATCTAGTTCCGGATATGTTGTAACAAAACTTTCCCCTTCAAAACACGATAAATATTGAATCGAAAAGAGTCCTTTTTGAATTTGATGTATAGTTCCTATAGCCTCGTCAATATTTTCAAAGCCAAAAGTCGCAAATACCATAGCCTGTGGGAGTGTGTAGAGTTTCAATGTAACCTCTACAATGACGCCTAAAATACCTTCCGAACCAATAAATAAGCCTGAAAGATCTGGACCAAACATCCATTTGGTAAATTTTGGAATATTTTCAAGGGCTCCAGATCCTGTAGTTAAAAGTGAACCATTAGGTAATACAACATTTAATCCTGTTACCTGATCACCTTGGTTTCCAAAAATATATTGACCTAAACCGGTGCCCATTGAAGCGATATGCCCACCGACACAAGCAGAATATGCGGATTCTGGACTTTCGCCTATTCTATATCCCTTCTGTTCTAAGGCGGTATGTAATTCGCCAAATGTGATACCAGGCTCTACTGTAACACATTGTGTATCCTCGTTTATTTCTATAATTTCATTCATTCTACTTAAATCAAGGACGATGCTCCCTTTAGTAGGTACACCACCTCCCCAATAACTTGTTGAAGAACATCTGATATGAATTGGGTGTTTATGGGATGCCGAATTAATGAAAGTTAAAATTTTTTGAATTTCTTCTATAGTTCTTGGTCTTACAACATAATCTGGCAATACAGGTGGCTCAATACTTGCATCTCTCGAATAAACGATTTTTTCAAAACCTTCAGCAAGTACATATTGCTCTCCGACGATCTTTTCAAGGAAACTTTGAATTTCCATAAATATTTCCCTTCTCTGAATTATTGATTATCACTATTTATGCGAAGTCGGTTGTTAAACATTTTTGTTGTTTCGAATAAGATTCTGTTGAATCTTAGGGTGAGAAACAGTTAATTCATTAATAGACACATGTATCGTGTTGTAGACAAGTATTTCGTGGGGGAGGCTGATGAGGGCTCACTTGTTACTAGCTAAAAAAAACGTTGTCTTTTTATAGCGGGGTTCTCTATACTAATGTGCCGTTAACTAACTACACTCATACACAACCCTTACCGTAGGGGAAGTCTGACGCCTATGACCTCGCTGACGCTAGCCTATCCACTCAAACTCCCACAAGATGCCACCTTACGCCATCAACTGGATATGCTCCGAGACCTTGTTATGCAAGCCGCTCAAAAACTCTTAACGGAGTTATGGTCCGACCACTGGATCGATACGCTGGTTTCCACCTGCAAGAAGACGAAAAAAGCCTACAAAGTTATCAACGAACAGCGGGTCACCTTAACTAGCTCTAATGGGCATGTAGTGTATCTCCCATCACGCATCAGACGTTATATTGCCGAGCAGGTGGGACGCATCCTCCGTTCACAAGCCACCCGCAAACAGTGTTATTATGACGTGTTACGGGTCGTGCAAAATACAGGAGTGGCAGGCAACCTCAATAAACTGGTACGCACCGTAGGTCTCACCTTAGCCAATTTTGAAGGCAAATACTATCGCTGGGCGCTGATCCGCCAGACTTTACGCATGTTCAGACGCTACTACTATCAACTCGGCTTGGACATAAGCATTTTGCTGCAGTTTCCTTATACCGCGATGGTAAAACCGCACATTCAGTCGTTCACGCTCCCCTATAGCCCTGATGAGGGACAGGCAATCCGCTATGACTGGCAGCAGGAAGACGCTCACACCATCAGTATTCGATTGAAAGTACCCTGCCGTTCTCAGCCCTCACAACGCTCCCACTGGGTATGGAGGGAGTTTACCCTGTCAGTACCTGACAAAATAAAACCACGTATCACTTCTCCCAATAGCAAATTGTGTGCTCCTACCTTACGCTATCTTACGCTGAAAAGTGGCTTGATACTGCCCTTCCTGGAATGTGCCTGGTCTGTGGAGGGGCATACTCATACTCAACAACACTCACCGCATAGGCAGCCATCGCGTGCGAATCGTGTGATGGCCACCGATCTGGGAGTGATTAATCTGACGACCTCGGTCATCTGCGAAGCTGGGTCAC
>JAECRW010000274.1 GCA_016294985.1 Candidatus Sifarchaeum marinoarchaea
GTCAATTACCCTCATATAAATGAATAGCAATAATAAATGAAGATGGGATCTTGTGAATTGTGATTAAATGGTAAAAGGAGTTTCATCTACTTAAATTTATTTTTTTAAGCATCTGCAAATAATAAGTTAATTCATCATAGAAAGCGCTCTCTTCTTCTTCGTCATCAAAAACGGCTTCTACAACTTTAATAGTTGTTTTTTGTACGATCTGTATCTTTATTTTACACTGTTCTGCGCCTTCTTGGCTAACTCGAAAAAGGTCACGCGTCTTAGTTCGACTGATACGCGGTTCAACATCTCTATATATTTGCTTTAAAGTATATACAATAAGGAGAGAAGCTAAATCACGTATTTTTTCAGGATCTATAGATGGTAAAGGGACTTCCGTCGGTTCTTCAATTATCGATTCAGTCGTTTTTACCGTCACTTGAGAAGGTATTGTCGTCTCAATTTGATCAATTGTTACTTCTTCTTCGATTTCTTCTATAGAAGGAGTTGGTTCTTCAATTGGAACAGCAGGTGCTGGAGGTGCTTCTGGCATTTCCTCAAGTTGAATAGGAGGTGCTGGAAGTGTTTCTGGCACATCCTCAAGTTGAACAGGAGGTACTGAAGGTTTTTCTGGTACACCGCCAGATTTGACTGCTTTCAGAAAATCAGAGCTTTCCTCTCCTTCTTCTATCGGAGACATAGTCCGATATTTGGGTCCGACAACGCTTTTAAGTGCTCTAGCTGCTCTTGCGCCAACAAATTTGTCTTTTGGACCTACATCTTTTCCATGCCATATCCAAATTGCACGTGTACCTACATCAACTATTAAAGCAACAGTTTTTGAATCCAAATTACTTGAATTAACTGCCAGCTCATTTAACCCACCATCATCTTGTACTATATACATTCTTGACTTTTGATCAAGAATGAGTTGCTCCCATCTACCTGCCCAGTCGCTAAACATGTTTCTACCAGCCCTTATAAGCTTAAAATTCGAAATGGTATGCCCTAATGAAAGTTTTTTCAAACCTAATGAAAAGTTTTTTGGTAAAATCGTGAACAAAAAATTCAGAATAACGAGCTTTTTTCTTTTAACGATATTACATAAGTGGAATCATGTAGTCTTTCGAATGCGCATCAATTGAGCCTATCAAAATCCGAAATGCATCCTTATCTTTGTAAATAATCTTTTCCAGTTTTCCAAAAGCAAGAACTGTTTCATCTTTATTCACTAGGTCACAATATAATCCTTCATATGAAATAAGCGTTTCAATATCAATATCTTTTGATCCCTCTATGATTTCTACATCAGAAAGCCTATATTTGCATGGAAGATATAGCGCTTCTGAATTATCAATAACTCGTGCTTTGATCTTAACAAATCCTAATGGCTCATACTTTGCTTCCCCGTATTTTTCACGGAGTTCTTCTTTAGTTCTAATAGGATGAATGGAATAGCGGGTTTGCTTAAATGTACCAATATTCCATCTTCTATAGAAGATTTTTTCTAAT
>JAECRW010000094.1 GCA_016294985.1 Candidatus Sifarchaeum marinoarchaea
AATAGACTCAGTACTGCTGTAAAAGATGTCGGTCCGTGTATTATACTCCTAGACGAATTTGAGCCTACTGGTTTGTTTAATAAGGATGACAGCGAGGATATCCGGAGAATTATCTATAAATTCATAAAAGAATTCAATACGTTTTATGAAAACGACCCTAGACTTCTAATCGCAGTTGCAAGTTACCCGATTAAAGAGCAAGGGCTTCTTAACTTTTTTGATCATCATATCGTAATTTATGAATTAGAGGAAAAAACCCGATATGCTATTTTAAAGAAATATCTTGAAAAAACGAATATAGATCCCTCAATTGATTTTGAAGACTTACTTTGGTATTATGCATCTGAAGAAGTAACAGGCAACTTTTCTGGAGACGATCTCAAAAAATTAGTGCAGGGGGCTGCACATAAGGCGCTTTATGAGAATAGGAAAGAAATATCTAGAAAGGATCTTGAAGAGTCCTATCATCAACTCAAGAAGACGCATCGAGGCAGTTTACCAACTTATCCTGCTGAAATGACCAGGAAAATCGATAAGGAAATAGATTACAGTGTAACTCAGAAACTAGAAACCCTTGAATTAGAAGTTTCACGTTTAAAATGGATGATTAATGCAACTAATCAAATGATGAATTATGCGCTAAGACTAGCATTTTCTGATAACCGTGAGTTTATCGTACGCTTTTTTGAACATTTTGAAAAAGATCCTCGTCCATACGCTCTGCACGAGATTGCACATGTTACTGGAATGGATGAAGATGCAGTAAAAAAGGTATTAACAAAGAAATATTTTTCAATAATTTTTCCAAAACTTGGAAAGCAAGGAAGAGTTACAGCTTTTGATCGTGAACTCTTAGAGAAGGTGGCAGATGAATTTACATTAATTAGAAAATAAAAAAAAAGAGGGCATACCGTGGTTTATTTAAAAAATATTATCTTTACGAATTACAAATCCTTTTATGGTTCACGAGAGATCAGATTTGCGAAGGGCTTTACATTAATTCAAGGAGCTAATGGATCTGGAAAATCAAACATCTTAGACGGCTTTTTATTTGTTCTGGGAGGACGTGACGAAAGAACCGATAAGGTCCTCGAAGTAATTACGCGTCGAGCTGGAAAATATTTGACTAATTCAGCAGAAGTAAAAATCGTTTTTGATAATAGTGACAAAAAACTTCCTTTTGATACGGATGATGTAACAGTACTTCGTCAAATTCGATTGACGCCAAAAGGATCTCACTACAGTATTTACAAACTCAACGATGAAACAACATCTCTTACAGCCATTTCAGAGATTTTTACTAAGGCAGGAGTCACAGTAGGAGGATATAGTTTTGTAAAACAAGGAAAAATTGTTGAACGTGCCACAGAAGATCCAGAAAGTCGAAGACAATTGCTTGAAAATATTGCAGGTACATCAAGATTCGATGCTGAGATTAATGAGATAGAAGCCCGTATTCTTAGTATTGATGACAAATTGAAACAGTTAGAACTCTATCTAGGAGATTCATATAGAATTCTTGAGGGCTTAGAAAAGGAAAAAAATAGAACTTTAGAATTTGTAGGGTTAGATAGCAGGTTAAGAGAGAATAAGGTATTGCGATTTCGACATATAAGGCGGCATCAAGAAAACGAATGCACGAAAATCAATAAAATGATAGAAAACCTACAAGTGAAAAAGGAAGCCTTATCTGAAAAAATTAAGGAACACTCTGAAAGCATGCACATCCTCCAGACCCAAAAAGAAGCTCTTGAGTCAGAAGAAAGACAAATTGAAAGGAACAAGGCTAAAATTACAGGAACGATGGAAAGTCTATATTCTGAACTTGAAAGGGTGAAAAATGAAGCAAAACTCCTTGATATTAGAGTTTCACAACTAAAGAGTCATAAGGAACAACTACAATCGGAGATTGAAACCCTTATTAAAGAGAAAGAAAAGTCACAGAAGAGTATTGAAAAGAGACAAACACGAAAAAAAGATTCAGAAGTGCAACTTAATTCTTTAATTAAAAAATCAAATGAACTTGAAGAAACGTTTGAGACCGCAAAAAAGGAGAATGAATTGCTAATAAAAAGCCAAATGGAGATAAAGAGAAAGGAAGACGAGATAAAGTATTCTGTAAAACTCCTAAAAAATGAATTGGCGAATTTAACAAAGATAATAGATGAAAAGATTAAACAAAGAGAAAAAAATTTGAAAAAATTAAAGGAAAAAAAGATAAAATTTGAAAAGAATAAGCAGGAAATCACAGCACTTGAAAATCAACATACTAAGGATTCTGAAGAACTTAACAAAGTTGTTAACCAAATTGAACCTTTAAATCAAGAATTAGATGGCATTCAAATGGAAATTGCGACGCAACAAACACAATACAAAGATCTTATGAATGAAAAAAATGAACTACAAAAATTAATCAAAGAAGGAAAGATAAAATACGATAAGGCGGTCGAAAAAGTACTAAAGGCACGAGACACGGGTCAAATACAGGGGATTCTTGGCACGCTCATAGAACTGATTGAAGAAGTTGATACCCAGTTTGTAGATATTGTTGAGAGTGTAGTCGGTCAAGATAAATTGCAAGCTCTCATAATAGAAGATGAATATCTCAACGACATCATTGAGTTTATACACAAGGAAAATATTCCAAGATTGGTGCTATTTCCACTTCAAAGTCTAAATGGAAATAAACGTGCTCAATCAATTCCAGAAGAAGCAAAAGATTACAAAAAGGTAAAAGACCTCATCAAGTTTAAAAAAGGATACGAAAACTTAAAGGAAAAAGTCTTTGGGGACATTTTAGTAATAGAGGACTTACCTACTGCGTTACGTTTTAGTGATTTTGGAGCAGTAACATTAGAAAAAGATTTAGTCTTAAATGGAGCAGTCATAAGTGGCAACATGGACTCGCGATTTCTTACAACAAAGTACAATAAAGAAAAACTAGACAAATTAGCGCAAGAACTTTTGGAAAAGGAAAATGGGCTTGAGAAAATTAGAAATGAAGTGAATGCTAAAAAAAAGTCTTTATCGGATTTAGAAAAAAAGAAAAGTTTCCTCCAAGGCACACTGGGATCAATAAAAGGAAAAAAGTCTACATTAATAGAAATTCAAGATCAAATTGTAAATGAAATTGATAATTTAAATGAAGAGATAGAACTCACTGCTACAGAGATAACTATGATTACAAAGGAACAAGAAGGAAAACAAAAGGAAATAGAAAATGCAGAGAAAGACTTCGTAAAGATACAACAAGAGTTACAAAATATTGAAGATGAGATTTTAAAGACGCAATTTCAAGAACTTAAGGAATCACTTGACACAATGAGAAAAGAATGTTTGAATCTTGAACGTATTATACTAAAAACCGAAAAAGAAATTGCAAAGTTTGAAAATAAGCAAGAAAACACTGAAATGATGAAAGAAACAAAAGAAATGCAAATAAAGGAAAACACTGAACAAATGAATGTGGCTAAAAACGACAAAGATAAATTATTAATTAAAATTAATGAAATTAAAGACCATATAAAGAAGCATGAGGAAGAAAGAGCTATTTTAGAAGACGAAAGGCTTGAATTAAAGAAAAAATTAAAGAAATTAGTAGAGCAGATAAAGAGTAAAGAAGAAACAAACGATAAAAAAATCCAAGAACAAACTGAATTAGACAAGAAACTCTATCAACTTCAAGTAGATAACGAAAAAATTCAACAAGAAATATATCGTATTGATGACGAGATTAAAAAGCAAAATGTTACGGTACCAGAGGATGATATTCAGACACTTGATGATGTTTTAAAAACGATAGAGGAACTGGAAAAAGAGATAAACAAACTTGGGCCAGTAGATCCAAAGGCCATTGAGAAGTACGACATGGAAGCCAAAAGGCGCAAAGACCTATTCCAAGAGAAGAAGCAAGTAGAAAAAGAGAAAAAAGAAATACACAAATCACTTGAAGAGATCAAAAATCAAAAGAAAATCTTATTCATGGATACGTTCAAAAAAATAAACAAACATTTCGGTGAGATTTTCAAAATTCTTCATGGCGGCGGTGGCTCGGCAAAACTTGTTCTCTTAAATAAGAAGGATCCACTAGCAGATGGAGTAAATATAGAAGTTGATGTAGGGGCAGGAAAAATAAGCAAACTTATTCAGTTGAGCGGTGGAGAGAAATCTGCCACAGTCATTGCATTAATTTTAGCAATTCAAGCGTATAAGCCCGCTCCTCTTTATTTCTTAGATGAGATAGACATGCATCTCGACGATGTTCACAGTGAGAATCTTGGAAAATTGCTAGCTGGATTTTCTGAGAATGCCCAATATCTTGTTATTACACCGAGAAATGAATATTTGCGTACACATGCCGACAGAGTATACAGTCTATGGAAAGAAAAGGGTGTAACCAACATTGTGTGCCGAAAAATTGATGATTACGACTTTTTAGATATACCTGCATAAGGCGAGTTTTATGGATGGTTCTGAAAGCATAGAAAAAGGCAAAGTCGAAGATATTACAAAAATTATAGCTCAGATTGATTTTGCCATTTCTTCTGGAAGAAAAAAACCAACGGAAATCGACTTATCCGATTATATTTTAAAGTTACGCGATAGAATTCGCTCAGGCCTTAATGAAGAAGTAGTACAAGCGTTATCTATCATCTCGAAAATTCTAGAGACAAAAATTGATATTTTACTTAACGAACTTTTAGGCAAAAAAGTTAGTCTTGAAGACATAGCATTTTTACTTGATATTTCAGCACTATTGAAAAGGGATGAAATTGAATCCAAACTAACGAATATTCTTAGTGTATTACATCCTATTGGCACCCTGTATCTTCCGATTCAGGAACAAGAAATTATCGACGCATATCTTGAGTTAACAATGAAAAGAAATCCAGCAAAATATGGAAGTAGTTCAAAAGCAAAACCACTTGAGATAGATTTGATTAACTTTGAACCTAAAAGTATTGACGCTGATAAAAAAAATCTGTTTGAAAAACTAGAAAAGTACAACTTAGATACGATTCCTTTTAGCAAATTGTTATCAAAATACCCTAGATGGCGCGAAGTCCTTAATAAGTTAACAGTGCTAACATATCTCGCTCACGAAGGCTCTATAGCGATGTGGCAAAAGGATTTTCCTGATGGAGAAATATTTCTAAAAACAAAAAATATAACAGAGAAAAAAAAGAGGTCTGAAGATGAGCCATCTTGAGATGTTAGAGACTCTATTATTATTAAAAGGAATTGAAGGGATTTCTGTTAAAGATATTGGGTCTCTTACTGGAATAACAGATTTCGATTATTCACTGTTTCTTCTTTCACAGATTGAAGAAAAAACACAAAGTCTTCCACTCAAACTTCATTATAACCCAATTACGAAAAGATTCATGCTAATGATTTCAGATGAAAGGGTCGCACAACTTCAGGAAAAAGACCTAGTAAAATCATTTCTTCCAAGATCTGTTCGCGCAACGTTAGCTCTAATCGTGCTACATAACATTCGAAAGGAAATACTCACACCTCAACTGTTGCGGGAAGAGAGGGGCGCAAATGTGGACGTTTTAGCTCATCTAAATATACTCGTAAAAAATGACCTAATTGAGCTTAATGAAAAAGATGGCGTATCCGCAATTGAACTTACAAATAGATTTTTGGAGAGAATTAACACCGAAAAAATTGTAGAAAAACTAACAAAACTTGTAAAGAGCGATAAAACGGAAGAGATTTAAGCTCATCTCATACAAGATATTGAGAAGACATTGTCATTCTGACAAATACCTGATAAAATCTTCTATGAAATCGTTCTCAGAGATCATTTCGATAACTGTAACGTTTGATGGTTCTCTCTTTGCTTTTCTCAATTCAGCAACCGTCATTCCTCTGGTAATTTCACCCTTTGTTTCAACTAAAATATTATACTCGTTTTTTTTACATGCAGACGGGTTGATGAGCGAATAAACAGTTAAAGGATCGTACATAAACGCTGTTTTTATCTCTTTTTCTTCGAAAGTCTTTTGTATATATGTGTGCATCATAGAAATAATCGAATCTCGTAGCAATGGATTCTTGATTCTCTCAAAATCTGATAAACTCATTTTCACGTGATTACATGCATCCAGCGGGACTAGTGTTTTCTTTAGTGGAAATCTGAAAACAATATCTGCAGCCTCAGGATCTACAAAGATATTG
>JAECRW010000095.1 GCA_016294985.1 Candidatus Sifarchaeum marinoarchaea
TTGTTACTATTGCCTTCATTTCCTCATCTAATTCCATTTCATGTACAACCTTTTTTTCACTCATTCAATCCACCTTCTTTAGATATAATAACTTAACACAGGAGGTTTCCGGGCAATTTCGTCGACAAACGCATCCATATCTGGAATGCCTTGAAATCGTACTTTCTCATTTATCACCGTAGTAGGTACTGCAGTCACTCGATATTTTGCAGCAAGTTCTGGTAGCTCCGTACTATTAATAATCTCCGAAATTACCTTTCCATTTGAAGCCACTGCGAGTTGATTAGACATGAACACAACTTTGGGACAATAAGGGCAACTTGACGTAGTAATGACTTTGACTGTGGCTGGGTCTTTTAGCCCCGTTAGTTTTGTTATTTGTTCTTCTTTCAATCTTGTTGTTTTTCCTTCAGCAACCAATTTTAGAGTATTTGTGAAGACACGTCTCTCTAATCCTACAGGTAAACCCACGTATTTAATATTTTCTCCAATTAGAATCGTCGGTACACCAGAAATATTGTATTTTTCAACGAGTTCAGGATTTTGATCGAGATCGATGACTTCAAGATTTATCTGGAGTTCATTAGATAATTTTTTAGTGTCTAGGTTTACTAAACTAAGCGCGTCCGGGCAGAATGGGCATTTTTTTTCATCTCTAACAAAGACCTTCACATTAACGGCATCCATCATAAGTTTCCTCCTATTTTAATGATTTGTAGATGAATGGACCCCTATAAGCATGAGTACATATTCTCATTAAGATCGTCAACCAATATAAACTAGGGTTCCTTTTTTTTATATGCTAAAATAAAAAAATATTAGCCCAGTAATAAAGTTTAAGCTCTTGGCAGAAGAAAAAATTTACTATTCCAAACGCATCGTCAAGAAATTCATTGCTGAATTCATTGAATCTAGAGAATTGAATTAAATAAAACGAGCGTAGATCAAATGGGAAACCAAAAAAATAGAAGATCTGTTGAACTCAAAGTCAAAGAAGCGTATCCACAAGATGTTGGAAAGTTTAAGGTTCGGATCAACAACGACATTATGAAATACTTAGGGATCAAGACATCAGGAGGAATCGTGGGGCTCTATGGACGAAAAATTTCTTCTGCCATTGCTCGACCTTTGTTTTCTATAGACAAAGTAAAAGATCTAATTCGGATGGACAAATTTGTTAGAAAGAATTGTGGGATGTTTATAGGAGATTACGTTTCAGTTAAAATGGTTAAGCCAATTCTTGCACAGCGCATATCTCTTCTTTTAAAGACACTTCCACTCCGGGCGGACGATTTCAAACAGATTTTGAAGCGAAAATTAATGGGTGTTCCTGTGTCGCCAGGAGATATAATTGTTATTCAGCTTGAAAAAACTAGAATTCCATTAGCAGTATCACGATTACAGCCTGCGGATTTTTGTTTCGTACGAGACACAACTTCAATAGACCTGATAGAAAAAAAACAAGAGGAAGAAATTGAGTCTATTGATGGGCTAATTAAAAGAAAACAACTTGTAGAAGAGATTCTGCAAAAACTGGAAAATAGATTCGATAAGGGAAGTATTAGCGCTGAAGAATTTACAAAATTGTATGAACAGTATAAAGAAGAGTTAATCTTCACAGACTTCCAGATAAATGAGTTGACGTCAAGTAAGGAAACGGAAATAACTAGTAGTCTAGAGGAACCAAAGGATTCTTTTTTCTGTCCTCATTGTGGTATGCAAATCCCTCGGGATTCTTTGTGGTGTCCTAACTGTGGAAAAAAAATTGAACCAATTAAATAAAAACTGTAAAAAATGCAAAAATCTATATTTAAAAATTCAAAAAAAGAAGAATAAAAAGGGAATTAGCCGATTCTATAATCCATTGAAATAATTGTGATACATAAGGGAAATTGTAGAACCACTAAAATAGAAAAAAAGAAATTATGGTGTTAAATTATCCCTATTTAGGTTCCTCTGCTGCGCCAATTTCCTTTAAATCTTTTATAAGGATATCCACGGCTACGTGTACATCTTCTTCGCTCTTAGCTCCCGTACAGACGAGTTTTCCTGACCCGAAGATGAGGATAACCACCTTCGGCTTGGCCATTCTATAAATGAGACCAGGAAACTGCTCGGGTTCATACAAACTGTTTTCCAAGGTCAATGCAATAGTTTCGAGATTAATAGAGAAATCTAACGTGACTGATGCGACCATATTTTGTATTTTTACCGTTGGCGGGCCACTCACGTTAATATCAATCGATCTCAATTTCTCTACAAGCGTTTCTATTGCCGCATAGACGTCATCCTTACTTTTACCGCCAGTACATACGAGCTTGCCTGTGCTAAACAACAGAAAGACCGCCTTTGGATCTGATACTCGCAAAACCAGACCGGGAAATGATTCGGGATTATATTCAGCACGGTCTAGGGAAGCGGCAATATGGAGAAGATCAATTTTTTGATCGAATTCGCCAGAAGCAACGACATTTTGGACTTCAATTATTGGTTCTTTAATAAGAATCCCCACCATGATTTTAAATTTTCAGAGAAAAATCTTTAGCGCTCCTTATAAATGCCTTATAAGGGTTTTATATCTTATAAGTTATTCATTTATATAACCAACAGTAGGCGATTGGTATAGAAAATTTTTGAATTTATGATTTTTTCAAAATGGCGCCCTAATTAAGAAATTAGTTAGCTAAAACACGAAATAACTTGGTGGAAGGGAAAATTTGGATGGGAAAATTCCCAGGAAAAACTGGGTTATGATACCGCATTCTAAAGCTTATATTGATTACAAAAGATGGAAGGATATTGCAACTCGGAGAATTATTAGCGTTACAAAGTACTCAGACGATCTTTATAGAGCGTATATTGAAAGTGAAGCCAGTTTAGGATACCTCGTATGGGTTGCAAAGGGAAATTATAAAGGAACATTATACTTGCGCTATGCATGTGAGTGTACACATTTTAAGATTTCCATATTGCCGCAGGCACGGAATAAATTCGGGACAATAAAAATTAATGGAGATTATGCTATTTTGATCGACGATTGGCATAACTTGGATAAACATGCATATGTTGCTGCTAACAAACTTCTAGATATTAAAATACCTGTTGCGCTGCCTTTAGATCAACTCATCGATTTTAGCCTCATTGAGGCAGGAAGATATAATAAGCGATTTCAAAAAATGGGCATCACTACGTTGTTAGAACTCGCAAATCTGCAAGAAACACCTGAAACGGATGATATAATTAAAGAGTTTAAGAATTCTGCAAAAAAGCTTTTTGAAAACATAGATTTAATCGAACTTAAAAAAGATGTTTTTGTAGCCATTGACAAAGAATTGAAGTTATAGCAATGAATAAAATTCCTGTGGACTGTTTATTTTAAAGATACATTGTCTTTCGGGAAGGATATCTTTTATTTACGAGTTCTTCAAGTTCTTTGGTTAATTTAGAGTCAATTTTGTTCTGTGCGCTATCAAAATGCTCTTTTAACCGATTTGTTGCTTCTGTGGAAAATCTTTCAGTACCTCTCACAAAAATCGCACTGTTATCCTTTGGCTGTGGAAATAACGCTTGAAAATTAATAGGTTTACCTAACTCCATAATGGCACGCTGGATATCCTCATCAATATCACGTATTGGACCGGTACCAAGTCCAATGGCTTGAAATGGATTGACGGGTTCAGATTTAATCTGCCAAAGGCGTGGAGGCTGTGCTATAAACGTATCATAATGACCCTTAGAGTCCTTGCCACCAAGGATTCTCCAACCCTTTTTATCTATGTCATAACGTTTCTTAACGTCCTTGATTATCTCGCCAGCATCTTTAGTCATCGGAGTCTATCACCAACTATAAAAATCTGCATTTTTTCGTACTCAATGGAAAATATAAAGATTTTCTATCTTATTTCATCTATAATACTACTAATCCGAGAGTTGAAAAATATGGACAAGATCCAAGAGAATATAATTGACTATAGTATCGGTGACAGACTTAAATCACTGCTTATAATTACATCGAATGTCCTTCTAAGATACAAAAGTCTACCACTTAAGAACATCGATGGTAAGGAAGTCATTAATTGGTTTTTAGAAGCGCTAATAAGTGAAGTCGCGCTCTTGTTAAACGTCAGTAAATCAAACTACATTAAATCCATCAAAGAGTTCATCAGTAGTGCTGAAAGGTCTTTTTTGGAAGGTAAAACAGATGAGGCTGTGGAATTTATCTCAAACGCAATTTCAAAAGCTACAACTCAGGCAGCGAAGGCAATTGAAGAACTTGAGAAAGTTTGGAAGACAGATGGATAACACTCACCTCTAGAAGTGACGTGAAAGATGGGATTGTGAGAGCGTTTATGAAGTAATTCTGTTATTCATCAAAAAAAGCACAGCAAAATTCATAAAACTCAGATCGGCAGGTATCGGTATCATTATATTCAATCAATGAGAGTTTCTATCTATCCATAAATAACTATAGAATTAATGTGGGGAACATTGTGCAGATAGAAAAAGATGTGAGAGCAATAGCTGATGCTTTAAAAAACTCATCTATCGATTATGCTGATCTTCGTGTTCTTATAACGGGAGGCGCAGGCTTTCTTGGGAGTTATATTTGTGATGTTTTAATCGAAATGGGTGCAACAGTAGTTTGTGTTGACAATCTCTCAAGTGGAAGACTTGAGAATATTCAAGAGTTAATCGACCAAAACGAAGGTCAATTCACATTTATTCGACAAGACATTGTAGACGCATCTATTTTAGAAATTGAGGATCAATTTGACGTCATCCTTCATCTTGCAAGTCGTGCAGCTCCAATGGAGTTCGAAAAATATCCTATTGCAATATTAAGCACAAATACGATAGGTACAATGAATACTCTTGAGTTAGCAAAACGCTCTAATGCAAAAATTTTGTTCACCTCTACCTCAGAGACGTATGGAGATCCAGATCCACAATTCGTGCCTACACCCGAGACTTACGCGGGAAGCGTCATAAGCACGGGAATCAGAAGTTGCTATGAAGAAGGAAAACGTTCTGGTGAGGCGTTTATGGCCGCGTATAGACGACAGTATGGAATAGATACGCGGATTGTGAGAATCTTTAATACCTATGGACCCAAAATAAGAGCCGATGGTGTCTATGGGCGTGTGGTTCCGCGATTTGTTGATCAATCGTTAAGGGGAGATCCAATTACCATTTTTGGAGACGGATCACAGACAAGGAGTTTTAGTTATATCACGGATACTGTTGAAGGCATCCTGCGAGCTGCACTCTTAGATGGCGTCTCCGGGGAAGTTTTCAATATAGGAAATGATAAGGAAATGACAGTCCTTCAATTAGCAAAGATAATAAGGGAACAAACAAACTCCGAGTCTGAGTTTGTTTTTAGTAAATTACCAGAAGGTGATCCAAAAAGGCGGTGCCCTGATGTTACAAAGGCTGCAACGATGTTAAATTGGACTCCCAAAGTTGATTTAAATGCTGGATTGAAAAATTTCATCTCATGGGTATCCGAACTTAAATGAAGTAAGAAAAATGCTATAGTGTGCCTATTGATTTCTGTTCTTATTATTCGTAGCCGATAAGATCTGTTAAAATTTCGCCATATCTAAAGCCATCGGCAGTTATATTCAATTCTTTTGCCATTGAAAGCACTAGGAATTGATATGGTATCCGATAGAGCAGTCCCGAAAACACCTCTGTAATTTCAGGAACCTCAGCAACGTTACGACAATTCTTTTTAATCTCCTGATCATCCTTTTTACAAACTCCAAATGTGTATGCTTTTATTTCATTAAGTGCCGTAAGCAAATTCAACGCACGTTCTCGGCTTGCACCAGGTTGAAAACAGAGACCAACCGGCATACCTGCCTCTATCGCCAACATTGGATAATGACAAAATTCTTCAATTTGGTAGACTTCAACAGGACGCCATAGCAATTCCTTCACTTTTGACATTGCAAAAAGCGATGTAACAAACCCAAGACCTCCCCCAACTAATGAAAAAGTTGGAGATTTGACAAGTTGCTGTGCAATCTGAAGTATTATTCTTTCATTTTTGTGATCTTGAAGAACTTGTTGCATTAATCCTTTGACAGAAAATAATTCGTTCTTCAATCTTTCAAAACGATGAGTGCACAAATAACCAGAATTTTTACCCAAAGAAAGCGCTAATCCAAAAAGG